>CANPWE010000030.1 GCA_947581895.1 uncultured Clostridia bacterium
AAAGAATCATATTTTTTCTGCTATTTTTTTCTTAAGTTGTTGGTATTGACCCCGTCCCCTTGTCTACATATAAACCTACAATTTTTTTCTTTTTAATATTGCAATTACTCCAAAAGAAAATATCAATGCAATTACTACAATACCAAGTAAACTATTTATACCAGTTTTTGGTGTATCATCTAATTCATCTGATTCATTTAGTTCTTCAGATTTATTTGTCTCCTCTGATTCATTTGGTTCAACAGTTTTTTCTAATAATTCTAATGAATCAATAGCATTATTAATAGCATCAGCCATAGCATCTACTTCACTTTGCTCCAAGATACTTTTACCTCTAATTACTGCATTAATTGCTTCTTCAACTTTACTAAAGTCTTTATAATCAGATTTATTTAATTCATTAGCTCTAGCAATTGCTTCTTCAACTTTGCTATAATCTGCATCTGCATATATTATTTCATTTTCTTCACCTTCAGCAACTTTAAATGCCTCTTTTTTTATATTATTAGTATTTAAACTGTCAAAGTGATTTACTTCAATAACACCCTTTTTTGTATAAAATCCATAGTCTCCCTCAAGGGTTATATTTCCACCATTAATTACTATATCTTTTCCCTTTAGTGTTCCTGTTGAGACTACTGGTGTATTAGGGCTTTGAGAACTAAGTGATATTTCTCCTCCACTTATTACTATTCCATCATCTTTTGTATCCCATGCACCAGAAGTTCCTGAAACAAGGATTGCAGAATCATTTGACTTAATATTTACATTTCCACCAGTAATTTTTACTTGTACTAATGCATAAATACCATTTACTCCTCCAAAATGAGTCTCCATATCTTCGGTATCAATATTTACATTTCCACCACTTATAGTAGCTGTTCCATCAACTAAAAATCCACCTCTACTATTTATAGTACCAGATTCAATGTTTAAGTTAAAAGCATAGTTAATTGTATTTCCTATATTAAAACCACCCCTTGAATCTATTTCAGTTATTTCTAAATTTAAAGTACCATTACTTGGGCTTTTAAATGTAAGATTTCCGTGTGTATTTTCTGTATTATCTCCTGTTCCATAAAATACAGCATTTGATTCGGCTTTTAGAGTATTTGTTCCCTCATATATTACTGTTATATTATCATCGTTTGAAAAAGTAAAACATGGATCATCACCTGTTACTTCAAAATTTGCATTTTTTAGAGTTAGTGTTTTTGTTTGGCTATCCCATTTCCAGCCATAAGTGGCAAGATTATCTTGTGTTTGCAGACTACTTAAATCTAATGTTTCAGTCTGTTTTTCTATATTTGCTGCTGAAACAACTGTTGGTATCAAGCAAAATATAGAAATAAAAAATAAAGTACTAAATATTTTTGATTTAAACATAATTTAATCTCCTTTTGCATAAAAATTTATTCTAATAATAAAATTATTATATTATTATTGTTTACAATATAATAAAAATATATACAAGAATAATAAAAATGACAAAATTTGACAATTTACTATGCGACAAGGTGCGACAAGGGGACGGGGTTTTTGTCTGAGACAAAAACTGAACTGCGTAAGGTTTTTACCACACCATTTACAAAGTGTCCACATCGTTATATAATATAAATTATGAAAAGGAGACTTTGTGCGACAAGAGGACAGAGTTTTTGTCTGAGACAAAAACCCCGTCCCCTTGTCTGAAAACCCCGTCCCCTTGTCTTGCTTGTCTATGCTTGTCTACATGATTTAACAAAAATCTTCTTCATCTTCCTTTATAGCAATCATATGTTCATTTATTTCTACAATTCTATTTGCATTTTTATATCTAAATCTTTCTCCTGTTAAATACACTTTATAATCTAATTCTTCCAAAATAATTCTACTACATCTTAAAAATCTATCTAAACCTTTTTCACTAAGATTTAATCTTACTGTTAACTCATAATATGTATATCTAACCATTTGTGGATCTTTTGCTATTTTATCTGCTATATAATTTTGCACAAATTCATATAATTCTTCATTTGGCATATCTTCTATATTTCTCATTTATTTCACCATCCTAATATTCATTATCTATATTCTCGTAGATTATCCTTTGTTTAGTTTACTGTTTATTATAATGTTTATATTAAGAAAATTTCATTTTGTACACCTCTTTTAGATTTATAAAAATTAATATATTCTTAGAGCTTATGTTTGTTCTACCTCACTTTCACTATTAGAACCACATTTTATATGATTTATAACAGTTATTATTCCACTAACTATAACAAGAAAATAAAAATTTATTCCCCTATTTAAAAGAACTGCACTACTCATTATAGCTTGAGGAAATACTGATTTAAATATTTCTATAAAAGCTCCTTCTGTAACACCTACTGCTCCTGGTGATGGAATTCCAGAAACAGTTGCATATAATACTGATTGCATTGTTGTTATTTCCATAATATTATGCCTAGAAAATCCTAATGCTCTATATGTCCAGTATGTAATACTATAATATGCTGTGAACTGAATTAGTGTTGTTATTAAAGTTTTTGCAATTAAAATTTTATTACTTTTTATATAATCTGCATTATCCTGATATTTAGCTAATTCTTTTTCAAGTTTTTCCTTTTTTTCTTCAATATTTTTTACTTTAAAGAATTTTAATATTTTAATTGCAAAATTTATAAGACCTTTTGTCATTTTTTTAGAAAAAATGCCTATTAAAAGTAAAATAAGTGCACTTAGATTAAGCAAAATTCCTATTATAAAAAAAGTTATTAATATTCCATTTAAATAATTATAATTAAAAATTAAACTTATTAATGCAAAAGTAATTGTTATAACCTGCATACTGCTCAGATTTATTAAAAGAGTTAATGTTGAATTTGATATTGCTATTTTATCTTTATGCATATAATATATCTGCATAGGTTGACCACCACTTGCTGCAGGTGTTACTGAACTGAAAAAGAAACCTATTAAAGCATATTTTATGTTTTGTATAAATTTTGATTTTTCATTCAAACTTTTTAATGTTCTTCCAATATTTATTGCCTCACAAATAACATAAATTGATATACAAGCTATTCCTATTAGGACATATTGTATTTTTACTGATGATATTATATTTAGTATTTGCAATATGTCCTGATCTTTTAATAATATATAAAAAGTTACTGCAATTAATAATATAAAAAATAATAAATTTCTAAAAAGTTTCCCATTATTTTTCATTTTTTACTCTCTTTCATTGTACAAATTTTAAAATTTTTTTATTTAATATTGTCTAAAATTGTTTCCTTATCTTGTAAACCTATTAATTTATTAACTACTTCTCCATCTTTAAAAATTATCAAAGTTGGTATACTCATAACATTATATTCTATTGCTATATCTTGACTATCATCTACATTTAACTTACATATTTTTACATTTTCATTTGACTCATTTGCTATTTCATCTATTATAGGTGACATCATTTTACATGGTCCACACCAATCAGCATAAAAATCAACAAGAACAACCTTTCCTTTTTCATTTACCTCTTTTTTAAAATTTCCATCATTTAATTTTATAACATCCATATTAACTACCATTCCTTTCTTTTAAAATATTAATAATAAAAATTTTTTTGTTTATTTTACAATATTTACTTTTTATTATTAAAATTCAAATATTCTATAATAGAAACTCCTGCTTTAGCACCTTCATATACTGATTTTGAAACTTGTAATAATCCACCTGTACAATCACCACAAGCAAAAATCCCTTTTATATTTGTTTGCATATTCTCATCTACAACTATTTTATCATTTTTCATAATTATACCTAATTTTTTTGCTAATTCCACAGAACCTGCAGTACCTTGTGCAATAAAAACACCATCTGTTTTTATTATAGAATTATCTTGAAAACATACCTCTTGTACACGGCTTTCCCCTCTAATTTCTTTTATATTTTTTGTAACTATATCAACATTATTTGCTCTGAATTCAGGAGCTTTTTCACCATTTGTAAGAATTGTAATCTTATTAGCCACATTTATTAAATCATTTGTTTCTGATATTGCATAATTTCCATTTCCTATAACTACAACATTTTTATTTTTATAGAAAAATCCATCACATATAGCACAATAGCTTACACCTTTTCCTTCTAATTTTTTTATTCCATCTATATTTAATGTATTCTTCTTTGCCCCTATTGCTAAAATAAGTGATTTTGCATTATATTCATTATTATTAGTTATAACTCTAAAAAAATTATTATCTATTTCTACTTTTATAACTTCTTCATTTATAACTTCTATATCCAAATTTTTAGCCTGTTTTATTCCTGTATTATATAGTTCTTTTCCTGATATTCCATTTTCAAATCCATAATAATTATCTATTTTTTCAGCTTTGCATAATTCAGATTCACCACTATAAATTATTAAAGTACTTTTATTTGCTCTTTTAGTATATAAACTTGCTGAAATTCCTGCTGGACCAGCTCCTAATATTATTACATCATACATAATTTTTATTCCTTTCTTTTTTATATTAGGTTATTAATTTATAAACATATTATACATTTTTTTATTTAAAAATTAAACTTAAGCCAAATGCTAACACATATGATAATATCAAACAAATTGGAAAAGTATAAATCCAAGTTTTACAAATTTCCAAAAATTTTTTTAAATTAAATTTTCTTCCACTTGATTTTGCCACACCTATAATAGACATTGTTTTTGCATGTGTTGTACTTACTGGAAGTCCGTGTCAAACTTGCAATTAATAAAGTTGTAACAGTTGTTATATCACTAAGTAACCCTTCTTGAATATTTAATGTTGCCATATCTGTACCTATATTATCTACAATTTTCTTACCACCAATAGAACAACCTATAGCCATAATTATGGCACAAAAAATAATTACTTCTAAATAATCTATTGGAACAGCAAGCTCTGGGATTTCTGTATTTCTTAGTAAACATATGAAAATAATCAAAATTCCAATAAATTTTTGACCATCCTGAGCTCCATGCATAAATGACATACCACAAGTACTTATAATCTGTGCTTTTTTTATATTTTTTTCACTTATTTTTTTTATAAAATTTTGCATTAATTTAGTAATAAAAATACCTATGAGGAAAGTACCCAAAATAGACCAAACCAAACCTATAATAACAGGTTTCCATTCATAAAAATTGACTCCTTCTATTCCATATATTGCTATTGCAGAACCTGTAAGACCTGCAACTAAAGCATGTGTTTCACTTGTTGGTATTCCAAAAATCAAAGCAACTAGTGCAAAAAGTATAACAGAAATAATTGCAGATATCAAGACAATATATCCAGAATTACCATCATTTAAATTAACCATTGAGCTAACACAATCTGCTACTGAAAAATTTATGAAACACATTACAATTATCCCAATCAAATTAAATATTGCACTTAATTTTGCAGCTTTCTTGAATTCCATAACTTTTGTCCCAACTAATGTAGCAATTGCATTTGGAGCATCTGTTAAGGCATTTGTAAAAATTAAAATTGTAATTATTAATAATACTATCAACTTCATTAACTTACCTTCTTATTTCACATACTTTATATTTTTATTTTAAAACCTTTATATAATGATATAGCAAAATTAATTATATAGCTTTATCTTTATATATTTTTAATAGTTCTATATAAGATTATTCACTAAAAAAGTTATTATGATTGCACAATTTTAAAAACTACTATATAATATAAACGATTTTTCAAAAAAAATCAAGGAGGTTTTATTTTATGGCTTTTGATGGTATTATTACTAAATCTATAGTAAATGAGCTAAATAGCTTTATCTTAGGGGGAAAAATAAATAAAGTTTTTGAACCAAATAAAAATGAAATAATTTTAGGAATATATTGTGGTGGAAAAAATTATGCCCTAAACTGTTCTATTGGAGCAGATAATTATAGAATAAACTTAACTACAAATAGTAAACCTAATCCAATCAATGCACCTTGTTTTTGTATGCTTTTGCGTAAACATTTAATTGGTGGAAAAATAAAAAAGATATCTACCCCTGGATTAGAAAGAATTGTTGTTATAGAACTAGAATGTTATAGTGAATTAAATGATTTAATTATAAAAAAACTTGTTATAGAATTAATGGGAAAACATAGTAATATTATCCTTTTAAATGAAAAAAATATAATTATAGACAGCCTTAGACATCTTGATTCTTCTAGTAATTCTATTAGAGACATTTTACCTGCTCATCCTTATGAATTACCAGATAATAATAAATTAGATTTACTTGCAATAAAAAATTTTGATGAATTCTACTCATATTCAAAAAATTTAGATAATTTAGATACAGGAATTTCTAACACTTTTAATGGTATTAGTAAATTATTTATTCAAAATATTTTAAATGAATTAAATATAAATAATACAGTTAATAAAAACAATTTAGAAAAGGTTTATAATTATTTGATATCTAGTTTAAACCAAAAAATTTATTTAAAAAATTATAATCAAGATTATACTATAACATTAACCAAACCTCTAGATTATAAAGAAGAAATAACTTTACCATATTTAAATTTTTTTATTGATGACTTCTATACCCTAAAGGAAAAAAATTCTGATTTTTTAAGCTATAGAAACTCTGTATTAAAATTAGTTAGTGGAACATTAAAAAAAATTACCAAAAAGCTAAATAATATAAATGCAAAACTAAAAGAATGCTCAAATAAAGATATATATAAACTATATGGAGAGCTTATAACTGCTTATATGTATAAGTTCAAAGAATTTGATACAGATTATATTGAAGTTGAAAATTATTATGATAATAATAATTTAATAAAAATCCCTATTGATAAACACCTATCTCCTTCAATAAATGCAAAAAATTATTTTAAAAAATATAATAAATTAAAAAATGCACTAGAAATTGTAAATCAACAAAAATTAGAAACTATAGAAGAACTAAATTATATTGAAACAATTATATTTTCATTAGATAATTCAAAAACAATTTCTGACATTGATGAAATTTATACTGAAATAAAAGAAAATGATTTATTTTTCACCAAAAATAAGTTATCTTCTAATAATGTTAAATCAACAAAATTAAAAAATAAAAATAAAAAAGTTGATACAGAATATATTCCCATAGAATTTAAAATTGATAATTATACTTTTTTAGTTGGGAAAAATAACAAACAAAATGATTATTTATCAACAAAAATACTTAAACACAATGATTTATGGTTTCACACAAAAGATATCCATGGAAGTCATGGAATTTTACAAACAAATAATACAACCCCATCCATAGATGTAATAATAAAATGTGCCCAAATAGTTGCATACTATAGCAAAGCTAGACTTTCTTCAAATGTCCCAGTTGACTATACTTTAGGTAAATATGTAAAAAAACCTTCTGCCAGCAAACCCGGAATGGTAATTTATACAAATAATTCTACTATTAATGTACACCCCAAAATTGATTAACTATTACATTTTACAAATATAAAATTCCTTCCAGATTTTATAACACCACTATTTAACACTTTACCAAAATTCTGTAGAGTAGTCAAATTCAATAATTATGTAATGCAGGAAAATATATTAATATGCAGTGGAGTGCGCAGTTTGGCGCTCCTCATTAACGTCTTCCACAAAACCCAAGCGCCAGCAAACGAACGGAATATTAATATATTTTCCTGCATTACATAATTATTGAATTTGACGGCCCACTGCAAACCCCCCTAAAAAACATATTTTTTCTTTATCCTTCCAAAATCCTTCGAACCCTTTCATCCTCCAAAACCTGCTGACTCAAATACCCCTTAACATAAGAAATATTTTTCTCATTTTGTTTTAAAGCAGCAACTGCAACATCAACATCAGACCTAACATCAACACTAGCATACTTCAAAATAATTCCCTTATTTTTAACAGCCTCAAGAACAACCTCTTTATCATTACGCAAATCTTTTGATGCATAATACAATGCCTGACCATCATTTTTCACCGCTTCTAACACCACATCCTTATCAGCCTTTAAACTCTCACTAGCATAACAAATAACCCACCCAGCACCTTTTACAGACTCCATCAAAATCTCTTTATCATCCTTTAATCTATCACTTGCAAACTCTAAAGCCCCAGGATTCTGTTTTACCGCTTCTAACACCAAACTTTTATCATCTTTTAACTCATTTCCAGCCCACTCCAAATACAAACCAGATTCTTCTATAGCCTTATTAAATAATTCCCTATCATTTGGAGATTTTTTCAAAACTTCTAAATCCACAAATACTACCTCCATTTTTCATTAAAATTTAGAGGCATTTTATAAAAAAGCCTCTTTATTAAACCAATTTCACTATTATTTTTTCTTCCTTGTATACTCTCTTTGTTGTACATTTGGAAAAGCACTAATCAACCTTTTATTTAATTTAGATTGTTTCATAAACTTTTCTTTAATCTCTTTACCCAATTTTAATTGATTTTCCTTTATAACAGCAATTTTATCTGCTAAATCTTTTGCATATCCTTTTATTTTATCATCAATTCCTTGAATACGAGCTTTGAAAGTTCCTACAAGAGTAATCTGTTGATTTTTTATTTTATTAGTATATTTTTTTCTAGTATATTTTTCATTTTCCATTAATCTAATTCTGCTAATATTTATCTTCTCAATTAATTTCTCTTTTTCTAAATTTAATTTCTTAATAGCTGCTTCTGCTGTCTCTTTCACTTTTTTTGTTATTTCTTCAGTATTATCTTTTTCCTGTTTACTTAAATTTTTAAACTTTAGAATAATATTAAATGATATACAACAATCAATTATATAAAATAATAATATACCAATAACTATATAATTTAATATATTTTGTGGTATCATATATAATTTACCAAACATCCATGGGTTTATAAAACGTATTACCAATACACTTATAAAACCAAAAGGAATTAAAGTTTCTAAGCATATTCTTCCATTAATATTAAACTTATTATTACTATAATCCCACCATCTAGCCTTAAATATTTTTTCCATTATATAACTTGTAAAATACTCTAATATACCACATATTATTGTTGATAATAAAAACAGTATAATTAAATTTTCTGAAAATCTGTTTAATAATAATGAAACACTTACAACTCCAACACCATAAATTGGACAATATGGTCCAATTAAAAATCCTCTATTTACAAACTTCCTTTTTTCAATAAAACCTAATGTACATTCCATTACCCAGCCTAAAACCGAATAAATTATAAATAACATAAAATAAATTTCTATATTATAAATCATTTATTAATTACCACCTTGTATTTATTTTATAAAAATTACCTATCTTTATTACTTTTAGCTAATATATCATTTACATATGCATCTAATATTTCATCTACAAAATTGTTAACTACTATATAATTTTTGTCAAATTTTCTTTTATCTAAAATCGATGTATAAATATTTGAATCTATGTTTTCCAATAAAGTAATCTGTCCAGTTCTTAATAATGATAAAATATATGTTTTTTCATTTAATAAAACAAATTTATTTCTTAAATCTGTATCTGATGTTATATCTTTTGGTTCTAATATTTCCATAGGTTTATTTAATGAATTAGCCATAGCCTTCATTTTTAAACTTTGTAATTTTTCTTGTGTTGACATTTCATAATACTTTGGATTAACCAAAGCTTGAACTACTTCTTGTTCTGTATCACATTGAATACTATTCTCACCTTCTATAATTATTATTTTTTTTAACATAAAATCCTATCTCCTTTTTAAATTATACTACTAAAACTTTAAATAACTTATACATTTTTTTATATGCCAAATGTGTTATTTCTTTTATTTTATTATAAATTACTCATTCCTAACCTTATACTCTATATTCTCCATAAATGGAAACATTTCCTTCACTCTTTTATGTGTTATTATAGAATGTCGTGGTTGTGGATTTTTTTCATCTGCTTCTAATAACTTTTGTGTATAACAATTTTCTGCAGTTTTAAATAACAAATATCTATTTCTTACATATGTAAAATACATTTCATATCCATCATCTAGATTTTTGTCAAATTGTTTAAAAGTATAATTTCCTTCCATATCTACTCCTTTTTTCAAGAAATTTTAAGATGTATAACTTATATTTTTTTCACCAAATTAATTATTAATCATGTTTTTAAAATCTAATTCACTAATTACTGTTACTCCTAGATTTTGTGCTTTAGTTAATTTACTTCCTGCATCTTCTCCTGCTAAAACATATGTTGTTTTTTTAGATACTGAGCTTGATGTTTTACCACCTAGCTTTTCTATTATTTCTGAAGCCTGATCTCTTGTATATTCTTGTAGTGCCCCTGTTAGAACAAATGTCATTCCTTCAAATCTGTTATCTGAACTTTCTTCTTCTAAACTTTTCATATTAACACCTGATTTTTTTAATTTATCTATTAAATCTATAGTTTGCTCTTGTTTAAAAAAATCATATATACTATTTGCAGTTTTTTCTCCCACATCATCTTGCATAATAAGTTCTTCTAAACTAGCATTCATCAACTTATCCATAGTTCTATATTTTTTTGCTAATGTTTTAGCAAGTTTAGAACCAACATGTCTTATACCAAGTGCTGTTATTAATTTTGATAAATCATTATTTTTACTTTCATTAATTGCATTAATCAAATTTTGTGCAAACTTTTTACCATTCTTTTTTAAAGATGCAATATCATCTAATTCTAAAGTATAAATATCAGCAATTCCTTTTATTAATTCTTTATCTATTAATTGTTCAATTATACTATAACCCAAACCATCTATATCCATTCCAACTTTTGATGAAAAATGGACTATACTTCTTAAAGCTTTTGCTGTACACTCAATTCCTGTACACCTTGTAACAGCTTCACCTTCTTCTCTAATAGCAGGTGCCCCACACACAGGACAATGTGTTGGCATTGAAAATTCTTTTTCATTACCAGTTCTTTTTTCTTTTACTACTGATACTACTTCAGGAATTACATCTCCTGCTTTTTGAATAATTACTGTATCACCTATTTTTAAATCTTTTTCTTTTACAAAATCTTCATTATGTAATGTTGTTTTTGAGATTAATGAACCTGCAACTCTTACTGGCTCTAATATAGCCATTGGAGTAATTGCACCTGTTCTTCCTACTTGACAGATTATATCTTTTAATATAGTTTGCTTTTGCTCTGGTGGATATTTATATGCAATCGCCCATCTTGGAGTTTTAGCAGTCACACCTAATTTTTCTCTTAAATCAAGTTCATCTACTTTAATAACTGCTCCATCTATTCCAAATGACAAACTATCTCTATTTTCTCCAATTTTATTTACAGCCTTAATTGCTTGATCTATACTTGTACAATAATCATGTACAGGATTTACATTAAACCCTAACTTTTTCAAATAATTTAGTTGCTCATTATGTGAATTAAATGTATTTCCCTCTAATCTTTGAACATTAAAAATAAAAATATCCAAAGGTCTTTTTGCAGTAATCTTAGAATCAAGCTGTCTAAGAGACCCTGCTGCCGCATTTCTTGCATTTGCAAATAAAGTTTCACCTAAAATTTCTCTTTCCTCATTCATTTTCTCAAACTCATCTGAACCAATAAATACTTCTCCTCTTACAATAATATTTACATTTTCATTTAATTTTTTAGGTATATTTTTTATAGTTTTTAGGTTTTCAGTAACATCTTCACCAATTAAACCATTTCCTCTTGTAGCCCCTCTTACAAATTCTCCATTTACATATTCCAAAGCTACTGATAATCCATCTATTTTTGTTTCTACTACATAATTAATTTGCTCTCCATCTAATTGTTTTTTTACCCTTTTATCAAATTCTTTTAATTCCTCAATCGAAAAAACATCTTGTAAACTTTGAAGTGGAACCTCATGTGTTACTTGCAAAAAGCCTTCTTTAACATGACCACCTACTTTTTGAGTCATAGAATCTTCTGTAATCAAATCAGGAAACTCTTTCTCCAAACTTTTAAGTTCTTGCATTAACATATCATATTCAAAATCTGAAATTTCAGGTTCATCTTCATCATAATATTTTTTTGCATGATATTCCACAATACCTCTCAACTCAGAAATTCTTTGCCTTGCCTTTTCTTTATCCATATGTACCCTTTCTCCTCTATCATATTATCCATATAAGTATACTATCATAAAAGCAAGTAATTATCAACCAATTACTTGCCCAAATTTAATTTTTTAGTTACTATTTAATGATTTTCACATAAAAATTCTTGTAGAGTAGTCAAAAAATCATTTACTTTTTAATAACAACTCTTTCCCCTTTCTAATATAATCAACTCCCGAAAAAACAGTTGCTATAACAGCTATTGTCATTAAAACAGTATATCCCACATTAATAATTAATGAAAAACCTTCTAAATTTCCTTTTACAAAACTACCATAAGTATTCATATCTATTAAAGCAATTATTATTGCAATCATTTGTGTTACAGTTTTAAGTTTTCCTAAGGAAGATGCAGCTATTACCTTTCCATCATTTTCAACTGCAATTAATCTATATCCTGAAACTATAAATTCTCTAAACAATACTATAATTGGAATCCAGGCAGGTAATCTATTAGATTCTACTAACATAATCATAGCAGCCAATACTAATATTTTATCAGCTATTGGATCTAAAAATTTTCCAAAAGTTGTAACTTGATTTCGAGAACGAGCTATATATCCATCTAATTTATCTGTTATAGAAGCAATTATAAAAATTGCCTCTACAACTAACCATGTTAAAGGTATTATAGAATTTGAATATAATTTATCTAATTCCAAAAAAGGTATTATTACCATAATTGGCACTAATATTATTCTAAATATTGTTAATTTATTTGGTAAATTCATATATTCCTCCTCAACTTTCCTTAAATCCTTTTATATTCATGTATTTAATCTAATATTTATTATTGATTTTTTCTGCCTCCATTTATATAAATTCAAACTTAATATTTCTGACTATAAAATAGTACTATCTTTTTTATCTTCAGAATCATTATTTTCTTTAGGATTTTCGTGTTTTTTATTTTGTTCTTCTTCATATATTTTTTCTAATTGATTAATCAAATTCTGTAATTTATCCATATCTTTACCAACCATCTCCCAATCTCCAGTGGTTGTAGATTGTTCTAGATTTTTATTTGCCTTAATAATAAGTTCAATCAATCCATCTACATCATCAGTATCTTCAATTTCAATGCCAATAGCATTTTGAGAAACAAGATTTGTAAGTGCTGATTTTAAATTATCACCAATTGCAACTTTATTACCAGAAGCAACTACTATTTTTTTAAGAGTAGGTAAAGCATCCTCTTCATTTATATATTGTTGATATATAGCTTCTACATATAATAATTTATTATCAATAGGAACTACAACAATATTTTTAGTTAATTTAGTTCCAGAAACATTCAAACTAGAGATTTGCTTATATATTTCTTCATTTTGCTCTATTTGTGTATCTAATTGTAATAATCCTAAAACATTACTATCATCTGGAAAATCATATAATTTTAAATTTGCTATTCCATTTTCATAAGTTCCAACTAAATATGAAGTAATATTTTGTTTACCACTTATTGTATATGGTAATACTAAACCTATTGTATTTTCTTCATTATCTGGAGTTTTTAGCATAGTATAATAACTTGTTATTGGTGCAACAGAAATATTGGCTGAATCAGATACACTATATGTAGAAGCATCCCAAACATCATCAGTTCTATATAACACATCTGCTTGTACATCATGATACCTTTTTAAAATATTAGCTTGAATATTATATAAATATTCAGGATATACAAAATGTTTACTAATATCCTCTGGAATCTGTTCATCTAAATCAACAAATAAGTTTTCATATGTTTTTCTATATGCCATTATTATTGGATCTGTTCTATCTGTAATATAAAATTTTGTAGTTCCATCATATGCATCTATTAATACTTTTACAGAATTACGAATATAATTTAATTCTTTACCATCTTCTATAGTTTTTTGTGCATATGGATAATATTTAGATGTTGTATATGCATCTAATACCCATACTAATTTTCCTTCATCTGTAACAACTAAATATGGATTTTTATCATATGTTAAATATGGCATAATAGTTTTTGCTCTTTCTATAATATTTCTATTTATTAATATTTTGCTATTAGATTGAACCTTTGATGAAAAGGCTAATTTTGTATCACCTTGTGATATAGCTAAAATTATTTTATCAAAAAAGCCTAACTTTAAACCTGCTTTTCCATCATATGTATTTGTTGCACTTTTCTTATCTGATCTTGGATAATCAAATTCCTTTTTTTCTTCACTATTTGTTACAATTGTTTCATTTGTGTGCATTCCAAAATATATTCTAGGTTGACTAATTTCCATATCATTTTCTGTAAAACTTTTTTGATAATTCTCTAAATTTCCTTCTGGACTTGTAGATGTAGCTGATGTTGCAATTGCACCATATCCATGTGTGTATTCATATGTAGAATTTATATAAGAATTATCTTTGTTTCCTATTTCTCTTGGTGATAAATATACTAAAGTTTCTTCTCCATTTATATTATATTGTCCAATTTGACTTGCACTATATGTATAATATCCTTTATTTGTTAAAGTTCCATTTAAGGTTTGTACTACTAAATCTTTATTTATAATTGGTATATTATTCACAAGTTCAGTGTTTTTTGTTATATCACTATTATTTAAAGTTCCATCATTTTCCACTGAAATTTCATCAATCTCAATATTGTAACTACTACGGGTATTTTCAATATTATAATTTATATATTTTTTTTGTTTATCTAATTCATTAGAATTAATAAATACAGCATCATAGCTTATTAATGTAACTACTAATAAACATAAATATATTGGTACTGTTAATATTGAAGCAATAACTTTTTTAGTTTTTCCATTATTATATGCAGATATAGCAAAAAATACAGATCCTATTATAATTATTGCTAAAATTCTATAACCCCATAATTTTATACTTACATCTGCAAGTCCTGCTCCATAAAGTGAGTATGTATTTTTGTCACCTATACTTAAAAATTTACTAGAATATAGGTCTTGTGTTTTTAAAAATGTTAATATTGCTATTAATATTGATAATATTTTTGCGTTATTTAAAAGTTGTTTTACTATTTTACTACTTTTTAAGGTTTCTGATCTAACACCATCAAATTGAGTATTTAGTGCTACTATATAATAAATACCTGCATATATAGTTATTGCTATTACTGTAATTATGCTAAACCATACTATATACTCTAAAAATGGTTTTTGAAATAGGTAATATCCTATATCATGATGAAAGATCTGGTCTTCAATTTCAAATGAAGTACTATTTGCAAAAAGAATCAGTTTATTCATTGTTAACCCCGATGTTGCCAAACTTACTAATGTTGCTATTATTACAGAAATTGATTTATTGGGTAATTTAGGCATCACTTTTTTCTCATCTTCAAAAAAATTTTTCAACCCTGAATAAATCCTTTTATTTGTACAATATATTGCTATAAAAATAAATATAAATGTTGTTACTAATGATATAGTTCTATACTGAATATTTTTCCAAAATACTGAAATATATTGTTCTCCTATTTCTAGTTTTTCTAGGTATTCACCCCTAAACATTATAATTAATCCTATTGTAACTACTATTAAAAATAATGTTACTATAAATATTCTTTTTTTACTTTTTTTCATTTTTATATCCACTAACCTTTCGTTTTTACTTGAAAATTAAATTAGCGCATTAACAAAATCATTACTATTAAATTTTTCCATATCATCTATTTGTTCTCCAACACCAATAAATTTTATTGGCATATTATTTTCAGAAACTATTCCTATTACTGCTCCTCCTTTGGCTGTTCCATCTAATTTTGTAAGTATTAAACCATTAATATCAACAGTTTCTTTAAATGCTTTTACTTGTAGAATAGCATTTTGACCAGTTGTTGCATCTAATACCATTAGTACTTCTTGAGAGCTTTCTGGTAATTCTCTATCTACTATTTTCTTTATTTTTATTAACTCATCCATCAAATATTTTTTATTATGTAATCTTCCTGCTGTATCACAAATTAATACATCTGCATTTCTTTCTTTTGTTATTTTTATTGCATCATATACAACTGATGCAGGGTCTGAACCTTCTTTTCTTTTTACCATTTCACAACCTGCTCTATTTGCCCATATTTCTAATTGTTCAACTGCTGCTGCTCTAAAAGTATCAGCTGCTGCAATAACAACTTTTTTTCCATCATTTTTTAATCTATTTGCAATTTTACCAATTGATGTAGTTTTCCCTACACCATTAACACCTACTACTAAAATGATTGATGGTGTTGTTTCTAAATGTAATGATGAATCAACTGAATCTAATATATTTCTTATAATTTCCCTTAAAGCTTTTTTTACTTCTTCTGCATCTTGTATTTTTTCTTTTTTTATTTTATCTCTTAATTCAGAAATAATTTTTTCAGATGTTTCCATTCCTACATCTGACATTATTAAAGCTTCTTCAAGTTCTTCTAATAATTCTTCATCTACTTTTCTAAATGTACTAAATACATTATTTATTTTTTCATTTATTGATGTTTTAGTCTTGCTAAGACCCTTCTTTAGTTTATCAAAAAATCCCATTTTACATCCTCCATTTTTTATTGTATTTATATCAAAATTATACTATAATATAATTTTTTATGCAAGGAGTTTTTTTAATTGAAGGTAGATAATATTGCTGTTTAATACTTTTGCAATAAGCCGTCAAATTCAATAGTTATGTAAATCATTGCCTTTTCTTGCAAAATTTGTTATAATAAAATTATGTAAAGGCAAATTGCCTTTATTATAAATTTATTTTACAGGAGGATTTTTCCTATGAAAAAAACACTTTTTGCAATCGTGCTCACTGCATGCGTGCTTTCGAGCTTCAATGCTCGGGCACTTGCCACAGCACACGAACCCATGAGCCCTGAACCTCAGACATCTATGCTGAACTCTACTAAACTCGAAGATACAGCAGATGGAATTACTCTGGAATCGCTTCAGGCAATGACCTCTTGGGAGGATTTGGTAACTACTGTCCTTCCAATCACAGACATCACAGGAAAAGACAACAAAGAAGATTACTACATTGGAAAACTCGTAAAATCATGCAACTCCTTACACCAGAAGATGACTGCATTCCATGACCTGCCCTTTGT
Source organism: uncultured Clostridia bacterium (assembly GCA_947581895.1). Classification (GTDB taxonomy): domain Bacteria; phylum Bacillota; class Clostridia; order TANB77; family CAG-508; genus CAG-492. The sequence goes on from CANPWE010000030.1 coordinate 17,285, forward strand.
CTCCTTATCTATTGGGGGTATCAAACTCCAGGACATCAACCGGGTTGAGTTTTTGCAGAAATTTGATGCAGTTCTCACTGTATACAACAGCACATATAACTCACTGCAGCTGGTAACGAAGCCCCACATTCTTAATGATGTCTATATGCAGGTCGATGTTCAGTCAACTAACCTTCAGATTACCCATATCTCACAGAAAGTTGTTCTTCGCACTGGAGCGACTTATTGGGAATCTGCATACAATTATGGTTCTGGAAAAAGTTACACTGCTACTGATGAGAACAGCTACATTCCTGATGATTATGTGGTATTTGTGAACGGTTATTATTCTCCTAATGAATGTGACACAACTTACTACACTCCCTACTACAGCATCACAGAGGATGAAAGCATCTCAGAGAATGAAATCGAACCCTCCTCGGTTATGGTACACATCTGCACAAAAGATGTTGACCTTGGTTGGGTTAATGTAACAGACATCATGGGTTTTGCAGACTAATTGATTGCATAAGTAACACAAAAAGGACGTAGCACTGCTATGTCCTTTTTATGTTGTTTAGACAAAAACCCCGTCCCAATACCAACAACTTAAGAAAAAAATAGCAGAAAAAATATGATTCTTTCTGCTATTTTTA
>CANPWE010000031.1 GCA_947581895.1 uncultured Clostridia bacterium
GCTTTGTACTCCATTGTTAATATATTTATCCCTTTTACATAACTATTGAATTTGACTACTCTACAAAATTTTGTTATATGAGAAATATTAAACAGTGACACAAAGAAACATGAGTTTGTTGATATGTGTTGACGAAATAGGCATTTTTGTGATATAAATTATACATAAGGTAATTAAAAAAAGGAGAGTATAGAATGAAATTTGTACATATGGCAGATATGCACTTTGATACATCTTTTACAACATTAACTAATAAAGCAAATTTGGGTGATGTAAGAAGATTAGATCAAAGACGTGCATTTAATAAAGTTATAAATTACATAAAAGAAAACAAGATTCCTTACTTATTTATTGCAGGGGATTTTTATGAGCATGAATATATTCGTTTAAGTACAATAGAGTATATAAACAAATTATTTATGGAAATACCTGAAACAAGAATTTTTATTACCCCAGGGAATCATGATCCATATTTAAAAGATTCTTTTTATAACAAGTTTTGCTGGAATGAAAATGTACATATTTTTGATTCTAAGTTATCTGTTGTTGAACAAGAAGATGTTGATATATATGGGTATGGATTTAATGATTTTTATTATACAAATCATGAGTTAGAAAATTTTAAAATAAAAAATCCTAATAAATTGAACATATTAATTACTCATGGGACTTTAAATGCATCTGAAACATTGGAAAAAGAATATAATCCTATTTCAGAGAAAATGATTGAAGACAAGGGGTTTGATTATGTTGCATTAGGTCATATTCATAAAATTGATTATAATAGTAAAGAAAACCAAAAAATAGTTTATCCAGGGTCAACTGTTTCATTAGGTTTTGATGAACTTGGTCAACATGGTATAATTGTAGGAGATGTTGAAAAAGAACAGTTAAATTTACAATTTATTCCAGTTGATGATAAGGAATTTGTTATTAAAGATATAGATATTACAGAGGTCCTTGATTTAGATGAATTAGCATCAATTATTAATGATATACAAATTTCTGAAGATAAATATTATAAAATTTCTTTGATTGGAAGAAGAAATTTTGAAATTGATTTATATAAATTAAATAAATTAATTGTAGAAAATAATATTATAAAAATTAAAGATTATACAAAATTAAATTATGATTTAGAAAAATTATCTAAAGAAAATACATTAAGAGGATTATTTGTTAAAGAAATTTTACAAAGAATGGATGAAAACCCAGAAGATAATGAAGTTTTTCAAAATGCATTAGATATTGGATTTGAAATTTTGGAAAAATAGATTTATTTTTTTAAATTTATTGCAGATAGGAATTGTAATATGATATAATTAAAGTTAGTCAAAATATAGAAATTAAAACTAATAATGGAGTGATAAACTTGAAAATAAAAAAAATAAAAATCAATTCCTTTGGAAATTTGGAAGATAAGGAGATTGATTTATCGGACAATATAAATATAATATATGGAAAGAATGAGGCAGGAAAATCTACACTTCTAAAATTTATAGTAAATTCATTTTATGGAACATCTAAAAATAAAAAAGGAAGAGAATTTTCAGATTATGATAGATATAAACCATGGGGAAAAGAAGATTTTTCAGGAAAACTAGCATATGAATTAGATGACAATCAAAAATATGAAATTTTTAGAGAATTTGGAAAGAAAAATCCTAAAATATATAATAGTAATATGGAAGATATCTCTAAAAACTTCAATATTGATAAAAACTTGGGAAATCAATTTTTTTATGAACAAACTAAAGTAGATGAAAAAACTTTTTTATCTACAATCGCCTCAATGCAACAAGAAGTAAAATTAGATAAAAATTCACAAAATATATTAATACAGAAAATGGCAAATATTGCTGGGACTGGAGAAGATAATGTTTCATACAAAAAAGCAATAGATAAATTGAATAAAAAGCAATTAGATGAAGTTGGAACATATAGAAGTCAAGGAAAGCCTATTAATATAGCACAAAATAAGTTAAATGAATTAAAAAATAGAAAACAAGAATTATTAAATTATAAAGATTTAAAATATGATTTTGAAGAGAAAAAAAGTAAAATAGAAAATGAAATTACACAAGATGATTTAAAAATAGAAATATTAAAAAAGATTAAAAAAATAAATGAAAATGAAATACTTGAACATGAAAAATTACATTATAATGTTGATATAATAAAAAAAGATGAACTTGAGATTTTTGAGTTAACCAAAAAGAAGAACTATGTTTTAGAAGATAATGATGTTGAAAGTGAAGAAAGCTTATTAAAAGATTATAATGATAAAATAAATTCATTAGAACCTGTAGAAAGAAAAAGATTTTCTAGACGTAAAGTTAAAGTTAAAAAATATATTTTTTTAACAATAGTATTAATTTTAATAAATGCATTATTAATTACATTTATAAAGGATAATTTATTAAAATATGTTGGTTTATTAGGAATACCATTATTATTTATAATGTATTTTATGGAAAAAAGAAAACTTGAAAAAGAAAGAATAATCAGGCAAAATAAAGAAGATTTAAATAAAAAGGTAGAAGAAAATAAAAAATTATTGGCATTTGAAAAAAATAAAAAAATTCTTGAAGAATTAAATATAATAAATGCTAAAATAGAAGTTTTTGAAAAAGATAAAAGAGAACAAATAAAAATAATGGAAGAAACTAAAGAAAGAATTCAAAGTTTAGCAGAAATTGAAAAAGAAAAATTAAAAAATACTTATAGAAATAAAATTGATATTTATGAAATTAATAAATTGATAAATACAGAAGATATTGATAGTAAATTAGAAGAAATAGTAAATGATACTAATGAAAAGAAATTAGAATTACATAGAATAGAATTAAATAAAAATAATATAATACCTCAGTTAGAAGATTTAGCTCAAATAGAGGAAGAATTAGTAAGTACTGAAGAAGAATATAATGGTTTAATGAAGAAAAATAATTCTATGATAGTTGCTAAACAGGCTTTAGAAAATGCATATGAAAAAATGAAAAACAATGTAACTCCAAAATTTACAAATGGATTATCTGAAAATATTGCTAAAATATCAAATGGAAAATATAATAGAGTTTCTATTAATGATGAAAATGGAATGATGGTGGAACTTGCATCAGGAGAATATGTTCCAGCAGAAAGACTAAGTATTGGAACAATAGATCAGTTATATTTATCATTAAGATTATCAATGAATACAGAAGTTTCTAATGAAAATATGCCTATAATATTAGATGAAGCTTTTGCATATTATGATGATGAAAGATTAGAAAATATTTTAAAATATTTAGCAGATAATTATAGTGATAAGCAAATTATTATTTTAACATGTACAAATAGAGAAGAAACTATATTTGATAAATTAGGATTTCAATTTAATAAAGTTAGATTATAATAAATAGAACGTAAGTTTTTAAAGAATATTTAAGAACTTACGTTTTAAAATTTTATAGAATAATTGCAATAATAGCTTCATAAAAATGACTAAGGAGAATAGTTTGGAAGTAATTAAACTTTCATTACTATGTGTGCCTTGTGAGCAAAACTAGAAAGGAATGGAAATTTTTATGAAGAATATTGTCAAAATAGTATTTGTAATTATTGCAACATTAGTTGGAGCAGGGTTTGCTTCAGGTAAAGAAATATTTTCCTTTTTTTTCAGATATGGATGGGCAGGTTATTTGGGAATTTTTATTTCTAGTTCAATAATAGGTTTTACTGTATATAAGGTATTTAAAATATGTGATAAAAATAAAATTGAAGGATATCAGGAGTTTTGCAATTTTATAGCAAATTCTATTATAAAGAAAAAATCGAAAATATCAGATAATAGGTTTTCTAGTTTATTAAATAATTTAGTAAACATTTTTTTATTAATTACATTTTATATTATGACATCAGGGTTTTCTAGTCTTTTAAAACAGGAATATGGTGTAAATGGAATTTGTGGAAGTATTATAATGATTGTATTATGTTATTTGGTTTTCTTAAAGAATATAAATGGATTAATAAAAATAAGTGATTATTTAATGCCAATTTTAATTATTTTTATAATATATATTTCATTAAAAAATACAAATATAATTCAAAATTATAACAATATTTTTAATAGTACAAATGAAATGAATTTATCATGTTTTAAAAGTATAATGAAAAGTATATTATATGCTTGTTATAATTGTATTATATTAATTCCTGTATTAATACCATTAAGGAAAAAAATTAATAATAATAAAAACGCTATTTTTATTTCATTAATAAATTTTTTATTATTAATAATATTAAGTTCTGCAATTTATAATTTATTGTTACAAGGAAATTCAGAAATATTTAATTTAGAAATGCCAATTATAGGAATCGTAAAAAAATATGGTGGTTTTTATAAAAGTGCTTATATTGTAATAATTGGAATTTCAATATTTACAAGTGCAGTTTCAACTGGATATGGTGTTTTAAGTAATTGTAGTAAAAATGAAAAATCATATAAAAGAAATTTAAGATTAATGTGTATAACAGCAATATTTTTATCACAAGTAAGTTTTTCAACAATGGTAGATATGTTATATCCAGTATTAGGTATTTTTGGAATATTTGAAATATTTTTAATTACATTTTTTTGTTAATAGCAACATTTTTTTGTTACTTTTTAATACTTTTGCAATAAGCCGTCAAATTCAATAGTTATGTAAAAGGGATAAATATATTAACATTCCGTACACTTACTGGCTTGGACTTATCAAAAGGCAAAATGGACTTTGAGATAGTAAAAGTTTGTGTTATGTTTAAAGTCCATTTTACTTCTTTTGATAAGCCTCGCCAAACTGCGCGCTTTGTACTCCATTGTTAATATATTTATCCCTTTTACATAACTATTGAATTTGACTACTCTACAAAGTTTTGTTATGTGGAAGTGTTAAATAGTAACAATTTTTTCAGTCATTTTTTCGTAAAACCTTGCAAAAAAAGAGAAAAACTGGTATAAATTTGTTATGAAGAATAAATCAAAAGAGGAAAAGTGTATGAAGTTATTAGAATATAAACAATTTAATAATTCAGAAGAAGAAAGATCCTTAAACAAAAAGAAAGTAGCAGTAGCAATTATAATATTATTAATAATGCTTTTTATAGCTATCATGATTACTGCATATATATCAAGTCCAAAAGTTAGAAATTTTATGGATAAATATATTTTATTTAAAAATGTAAATGAGAATGATTTAGCATACATTAATATAGAAACAGATAAAGATATATATACATATGCATTCTATAATTATGTAGTAGTTTTAGATAATCATAAACTTACTCTGTATAATTCATCAGGAGATAAAGTAGAGGATTTTGATGTTAATATTAGTTCACCTATTTTTGCAGCACAGGACGATTATTTAGTAGTTGCAGAAAAAAATCAGCAGAAGATATATTTAATAAAAGATAAAAAAATAGTATGGGATAAAGAAGTAGATGGAGAGATTTCAAGAGTTAATGTAAACTCAAATGGATATGTTTCTGTAATTGTTTCTGGAACAAGTTATAAGTCTGTAATAACTACATATTCAGAAAGTGGTTCAGAGGTATTAAAAACATATTTATCAAATACATTAGCTGTAGATGTTGATATATCAAAAGATAACAAATATTTAAGTTTTTGTGAAATGGACTTATCTGGAACTCTTATAAAGTCAAATGTAAAAACTATATCAATAGATAAGGCAAGACAAGAACCAGAAAATGCAATTATTTATACATATGAAATACCATCAAATACACTAGTTACAAATTTAGAATATCATGAAAAAGACACACTTTTGTGCTTGTGTGATAATGAAATCTACTTATTAAAAGATGGAAAATTAGAATCTATAACAAGTATAAATCAGGAGAAGATTGCATTTTGTGGAATACAATTAAATAAAAGCTATTTTAAGGTTTCAGAAGATGTTAATGGAATAAATAATCAAAGTTCTAATTTAGAAATATATAATACTACAAATAATAAGTCATATACATACACTATAAATGGAATTGCTAAAGAAGTATATGGAAAAGATGATGTAATTGCTGCTAATTTGGGATCAGAAGTATATTTTATAAATGAAATGGGCTGGCTTATAAAAAAATATTCTTCAAGCCAAGAAATAAGAGGAATAGTAATTTCTAACAATATTGCTGGAATAATATACAGAAATAAAATAGAATTTTTAGGATTATAAAATTATATATTTTTATTTAAAGTTTATAGGTTACTTAATAAAAACCTAAATCTTAATAAAGGAGAGTATGATTTTGTAAATCATGCAAAAAGGAAATTATGTTTATAGTAGTTGATTTAGTAATTTTAGTAATTTTATTGTTATGTATTATTACTGGATATAAAAGAGGTTTAGCAGGATGTTTAGTAAAATTATTATCATTTTTTATTGCAATAGCAGTTGCATTTATTTTATTTAAACCTACTTCAGCAATTATAATAAATAGTACACAAATAGATGAAAATATTCAATCTTCAATTGTAGAAGTATTTGAATCAGAAAACTCACAAACCAATGAAAAAGAAAACAATTCACCAATTATAGAATATATATCAGAAAAAATAGAAGATGCTACTGAAGAAAAGAAAAAAGAAATAGTAAATAATACAGCACAAGAAATATCATTAAAAATAGTTGATGTACTTGCTTTCATAATATTATATATAGTAGCTAGAATAGCTTTAATTTTTGTAAGAGTTTTGGCTAATTTGATTGCTAAGTTGCCAATTTTAAAACAATGTGATAAAATAGGTGGAGTAATATATGGAGCCTTACAGGGATTGGTTATAATATTTATTATGCTTGCTCTAATTACATTTATTTCAACAATAGTAAATCAATATACATTATTGGAAATGATAAATCAATCTTATATTGGAAGTGTTTTAAACAACAACAATATATTACTTAAAGTTATTTTTTAAAAATTGCATAATTTGTTTATATTTCAGTATGAAATAAAAAATAATGGATTTATAAAAAATGGGAGTGAGTTTATTTGAGTAAAAAAAATAAAGGAAGAAACACTGATGAAACAAATGAATCAGTGGGGAATATACAAAAGCATAATATGTATAATCAGAAGGAAAAGGAAGCTATTTTTCAAGAGGTAGCTATGAATTTAGAAAATAAAGAAAATGATAAAAATAAAAGAAAGAGAAAAAGGAAAAATCATAGAATACTCAAATTTGTATTAACTGTTATTTTTATTGGTTTGGTAACTCTTTCAATATTATTTGTAAAAAGGATGAATGAAAATGGCTGGACAATGGGAGGTTTAGTAGCAACTATTTTAGGACATGATTCTAATACATTATCTAAACTTCCTAGAATAAATATTTTATTAATTGGACAAAGCCAAAATTTAACAGATACATTATTAGTATGTACATATGATCCTAAAACTCAAGATTTCGGAATGTTATCAATTCCAAGAGATACTTATGTTGGAAGAAATAAAAATAATGCAACTGCCTCAGATAAAATTAATTCATTATATCAAATAGATCCAAATAAATTAGTAGATAAAATAAATGAAATAACAGAATTAGATATTAAATATTATATAAAAGTAGATACTAAAGGATTTAGAGATTTAATAGATAGTGTAGGTGGAGTATATTTTAATGTTCCTATGGATATGGATTATGATGATCCTGCACAAGATTTATATATTCATTTAAAAGCAGGATATCAATTATTGGATGGAGATAAGGCTGAACAAGTAGTAAGATTTAGACATAATAATGATGGTTCATCATATTCATTAGAATATGGGGAACAAGATATAGGAAGAATGAAAACACAAAGAGCTTTTATTACAGAAGTTATGAAACAACTTGCAAAAGCTGAAAATATTACTAAAATTGATGATTTTATTAGAATAGCAAACCAAAATGTATCAACCAATTTTAGTTTATGGAGCATAAAAGATTATGCACCATATATATTAGATTTAAATCTTGAAGAAATAAAAACTGCATCACTTCCAGGTACTACTGAAAAATTAAATGGATTATGGTTTTATACATATAATAAAAAGGAATCTGAAGAAATTATAAAAGATATGTTTAAAACAGAATTAACAGAAGAACAGGAAAAAAATTCTGAGATTAAAATTAGTATATTAAATGGTACAAGTGATGATACAAATTTAGAATATGTAAAAAGTTTATTAGAAGAAAGTGGATATACAGTTGTATCAACCGGATATACAACATCTATGCAGACTACAACTATAATTAATAGGACAAATCAAGATGATAGTGTTGCAAATAAGTTACAAGAAATAATTGGAATAGGTGTAGTTTCAGATTCAGATAGTAGTGATAGTGAAGTAGATTTTACAGTTATAATCGGTAGTGATTATTAGATTATTTTATTTATTATATTTTTTACAAAAGAAGTTTAAGGAATTTTCCTTAGATTTCTTTTGTTTTAATATTGTATATAATTCTAAAAATTTTTTTCAAAATAATTAATTCTTATTTATTAATCAAGGATAATTATAGATATTTAAAGTTTTGAGTTATTGTTTGGTGTTTTTTTAAAAATACCTTATAATTAAGCAGATTTTAGTAGAAGAGTATTTAGGTAGTAATAAAAAAATAGAAAATAATTTTATAAGTGTTTGAATATGAGAAATTATGTGTGTTTTAAGGTAAATATAATTTGTTATTTATATGTGAGGAGGTTTTATGAAATTTTTAAATAAAAATAAAAAAATATTTGTAGTGATAATATCAGGGGTTATTTTATGTATAGGAATATTGTGTTTAATATATGAAAAAAATAAAAATGATAAGGCAGAAAGCATTATGCAAAATATAGGTAATGAAAATTTTGTAGTTGAAAATAATGATTTTATAGATGATAGTCAAAATCAGAAAACAGAAGAAACTGAGTCAGAAGATGATAATGAAGATGTTATTTTTGTTCATATAATAGGTGAAGTGAATTATTCTGGGGTATTAAAATTAAAACAGGGTCAAAGGATAATAGATGCAATTGAGGTTGCTGGTGGAACAACTGAAAATGCTGATTTAAGCAGAGTTAATTTGGCTTATGTTTTATCAGATGGACAACAAATTAATATTCCTAGTATATATGATGATAATATGAATTTTTATTATGTTACAGAAAATAGTGGAGAAAATGTAATTACAGATGATGGGAAACAAGGTACTGAAAAATCACAGAAAGTAAATATAAATACTGCAACTCAAACAGAACTTGAAACATTAACAGGAATAGGACCATCTATTGCTAATAGGATAATTGAATATAGGGAAAAAAATGGGAAATTTAAATCTGTAGAAGAATTAAAAAATGTTTCTGGTATAGGTGAAGCAAAGTATGAATCTATAAAAGATAGTGTGAGTATAAAGTAAATTATTAAGTAAAATAAAATTTTTAAAAAGAAAAAATTTTATAAGTATATATAAAAGTTAAACAGAATTTTAGGGTTATAATGTTTATATGAGAGGTGGTTTTTACTACGGCAATCTGTATTTATTGATAATTTGTATATTTCCATTTTATAACTTTGTGATGATTTTATTACAAATAAAACATAAAAATGTAATATTTTTAATTATAGGTATTTCCGTTATGATTTGAAATTTTGGAAAATTTTGGAGTATTGAAAAGATTTTTTTTACATTATAAACTAGTATTAATAAAAGCATAAAGGAGAAAAAAGTATGAGTTGGAGATCGGAAAAAATTTGAAGTTAATATTTCATTTTTATAAGCAGAATTTATCTGATTATATAAAAAATACTTTTTTATATAACTAAAAAAGGAGAGAGGTTATTATGAAAATAAAAAAATTATCAAAAATTGCAGAATCGATGTTAGTACATGTAGTTGCGATAATAATAATTATGCAAATGTTGGTAAGTGAATCTTTTGTATTAATTACTAGTAATAAAGAAAGGTTTGATTTACTAGCTGATAATAGAGCAGAAGGGACTACTTTTAAACAGACATTAAAGCTAGATGTTGAATCACAAGAAAGAGAAATTGAATTTGAATTAAACAAACCTGTCATAAAAACTTCTGACGGAGAGTTTGAGTTAGAAGGTGTTGATTTAATAAAAGAGGCTATTAAAGTATTAAATGTGCCATATGATTCTGGAATGAATAATATGTATTATAATTGGGATTTAGAAAATACACCAAGTGAATTGGATTGTGCAGGATTAATACAATGGGCAATAGCTAAACACTTTAATAATTTCAATAATATAATAAAAGGATTTCATAGACAAAATGAATTTTTGCCAAGGAGCTGTTATGATTGGGTAACAAATATTAATGAAGTAAAGTGGGCTGAACTAGGTAAATGGAATATAAAAAAAGAAAATAAAGATAGTGAAAATTATATTAGTGAATTTGTGAGAACAGGTTCATCTGGTAATAGTATTAGAGATGCAGAAATTACTTGTAAAGAAAAACCAATAAATGTATTAAAAATTAATGATCCTATTACAAATGATTTTAGATATTGGGAGTATTTTGATTCAGAAGGTAATAGAAAAGAATTGCCTATTGGAACAATAATAATTTCTCCTACAAGATATACTGTAGATTCAAATAAGGTTAGTCATGGTTGGATGTATATTGGTGATTTAGGAACATCTGATATATATCAAGCAAGATTAAATCTTGCTGAATTACTAGGAATGAATGCTGAGGATATTTGTCCAGTTGAGAGTACATCAAAATATTTTAAAAATGAAGGTGGAACTAATCAACACTGGATGATTGAAACAGGAGGAGTTTATGATAATGTAACAATTACAAATAGAAATCCAGATGATTCAGAGCATCTTGGTAAGAAAAAAATAGGACCAATATGGGCATTCCAAATTGCTAATGATATTGACCAAGGTTCTTATAGCTTAAGTATAGCAAAAAGAAATAATACTGATTGGTTTGCAGAAAATGAAGAAGGTAAAATAGAAGGTGCAAAATTTAAGGTAAAACAGGAATTTTATAATGCTACTACTTCTGAAAAAGAAAGTGATGAGATTGTTACAGAAAACGGAAAAAGTATGCCTGTAACTTTTGAAGGAAATGAAAATGTAAATATTAAAATGAATGAAATGGGGTATGATCAATATACTATTACAGAATTTGAATCTCCAGATGGGTACACTAAAATTGATTTAAGTAAAATTGCATTAAAGGTAGAAAAGAAAATTAAAGATACAGGACTACAAATTGATAAAGTAGAATTATTGGATTCAAACATTAAAAAAGGAACAATAGTTGTAGGAGAAAATGATGATATTATTACATATGATGTAGATAGTAATGGAACAGATGATATTGCCATAAAAGTAGATGAAGAAGGAACGAATATTCAAATTGAAGTAAATGACCCACAAGTATTAGAAGGTTCATATAAAATGAATATAGCTAAAAAAGCAAGAGGTGAATACAAAGAAAATGGAAAAGCTACATTTAAAATAAAACAATTTAAAGATAAGCAAAATACAAGTGGTGATGTTACTGCAGAAAAGACAATGATAATAGATGTACAAAAAGGTGAAAATAATAGTTATAATGAAATAAAATTTAATGATGAAAGTGAAAAAAGCGAAATAAGTATTGAAAAAGAAGGAATAGATACATATTCAATAAAAGAAGAATCTGTTACAGGAGATTATGTTGTTTCACCAAATTGGAACGTAATACTAGAAGTACATAAGAGTGTAAAAGATGACAAGACACGGATATTTTGTTGATTATGTAAATGTAAAAGTAGGTGCAACAATAGCAAAAGTAACTGTTGGAAACTCTGTAAAAATAAATTCTAAAGGGCAAATTGTAACTGATGATAACTATACTTTAGAAGTAAGTATAGATAATAATGAAATTACAAGTATAAATATTATTTGGACAAACCCTATAAAAGGTGGATATAGTGCTAGTTTAATAAAAAAAGAATCTTTTGATAATGAAAAAGGAGTATCAGGAGCAAAATATAAAGTTAAAAGAATTGACGCTAATAAAAAAGTTAAAGAAAGTGAAAAAGATTACGAAGAATCATTATTCTTGGAAATACTTAATGGAAACATAGAACAAATAAAAAGTGAGGATAATTGGGAAAGTTTTTCTTCTGGAGAAGATAGTGTGACAATAGATGAAAATGACATTGAACCATCATCCACAGAAGAAGGAGAAGAATACCCTACATATATATATATGGTAGAGGAAGAAGAATCACCTAATGGTTATCAAAAGGACAATAATGTATACTTTATACCAGTTATTACAGGAGCTGATAGTGAAGGTAACTATGGAATAATGGGTGCAGCAATATATTATACAGAAAGAGATGAAAATGGAAATTTTGCAGAAAATAATATTGATTTCAAGAAATGTGAGGTACAAGAAACAAAAGATGAAAAAGGTAACCATATAACCACTATAGATTCAGATAAATATCAATTCAAAATTGATTTCAATTTAGCAGACATGGTATTTACAGCACTTGACTCAAAAATAGAAGGAACATATGATTTAAGTTTAATAAAAAAATCAGAAATAACTAAAGAGCATATAGAAGGATTAGATAAAATAAATACTGGAAGTATAGCTGGTGCAACATATTCTGTTACACAATATAAAAATAATTCTGAACAACCAACAGCAGATATTGTTGTAAAAACTAAAGAGAACGGAAAGTTAGAGCTTATCAGTGGATATATGACAGATGAAAATGGAGAAAGAAAAGAAGTAGAGAGTGGAACAGAGGTTGATATTTTATTTGATAATGTGGTGATAGATAATATCGAATATAGTGATATATATAAGATAGTAGAAATAGAAAGTCCTATAAAATATTCAAAGAATCCATATATTTTTTATGTAGATGTTAATAAAATGATACAAACAGATGAAAATGGAAATCAAAGTTATGTAGTAGGAACAAAGAATCCAAACAAAGAAGCAGTAATGTTATACTATTATGAGGTAAAAGATATTTATAGATTAGATCATTTTAGTTCTAAAAAGAATCATGATGACGCAATAGACTATAATGAAGATGGTAGCTTGTATATGGGAAGCTTTTACGGAGCAAGACTCGATTATGATACTAATACAGTAATAATAACTCATTTAAATACAGAAAAAGAAGCAACATTTTCTATAGATTTAAATAAGGTAAATGCAATATTTAAAGATGATGAAACAAAATATAAAACATCATTAATTGAAGATGATGAAAATCTGGAATTCGATATAGATGTATATGCTAATATGGATATGGGAGACAATAGTGTAACAACATTTTCAAAACCTATAACATTATCTAGAAAAAATAAAGAAGGAGAAGAGGAACAACTTCAGACTAAAGGGCTTTCAACAGAGAAAGGAAAAATTAATTTAGATAATATTATAATTAATAATGAAACAGAAAATGGAACAATGTATTACTTTGTTATTGATGAAAAAACAAACCCTAAAGGATTTAAATCAAATGATTATAAAATAGTGATAGCAGTAGAAGTTATTAATACATATGATAGACTTGCTATAAAGTTTAATAAGGAAGAATGTTATAAATTAAAAGCAACAACACAAAGTGATGGAAGTATTTCTGGAGAAATATCTGATATTCTTGATGATGATGGCATAATAATCGAAGGAAATGGTCAAGGCATTAGATTATATATTCCAAACACACCTGAGGTTGATTTAGCACTAAAGAAAACAATAACAGAAGTAAAACCTAAAGACGAAAAAGAATTTAAAGAAGTAGAAAAAGAAGCTGGATTTAATGTAGGAAGAAAAAGTGGATGGAAAATAGATACAAAGTCATTAAAAGAAGGAACAAGTACAAATGCAACATACACAATGAACAAAACACCAGTAAAAGTAAAAATAGGTGATCAAGTTAAATATTCAATAAGAATATTTAATGAAGGTGGTATAGATGCAAAAGCAAGTAAAATAAAGGATTATATACCTGTTGGACTAAAAGTTGTTGGTGTAGAAGGAATTGATCAAGATGGAAAGAAATTTACAATACAAGAAGTACAAAAAGAAACTCAAGAAGATTCTTCATCAAAATCAAATACATACACTTATGATGAAGAAAATGGTGTTTTAGAGGTAAAATTATTAGAAGATTCTAAATTACTAAGTGCATATGATAAAGATAGTGACACTGATAATAATAAATTATCAAATAATCAAATTATAGTAACATGTGAAGTTCAAAAAGGTGCAACAGGAATATTAACAAATGTAGCAGAAATAACTGAATATCAAATAGAAGATGGAAAAGTAATAGATGTAGATATAGATTCAACACCAAATAACTGGAAATCACCAAATGAAGATAAAGATAATACAACAACAGATAAATCAACAGAAGCATGGAGAAATTATGCAACAGGTGCAGAAGGTGAAACAACAGATGGAAAATGGCATGATGACTTCCTTGCACAAGATAAAAGTATAACTGATGAAGGTGATAACAAAAAACAAGGTGATGATGATGACTTTGACAAAGTTATAGTTGAGAGCTCATATAATGTTAAAGTTCAAAAAGTTAATAGTAATGATACAAATTCAGGAATTAGTGGATTAAAATTCTATATTAATGATACAAAATATAATGAAAGTACAGAAAACAATGATAAGTACACATATGAAACAGATCAAAATGGTAATACAAAAGAAATATTAAAAGAGATAGATGGAACAGAGGATGATGTATATTATATAAAAGAAATTGAGTCTTTAACATATGTAAAAATAGATAAAGAGTTTGAGTTAAGAATAAAGAAGGAAAATAATGATATAAAACAATTCTCATTTGGAATTGAAGGTACTGATCATAATTATAAAGAATTAACAGAAACAATAACTGTAGATACACAAGACGTAAACGGAAATAATATTAAAGTTACTGCTTCATATGATTCAGAAACTAGAACATTTAAAGTTGTAATTCCAAATACACCAATAAATAACACATATAATATGTTATTAAACAAAGTAGATGAAAATGATAAACCTTTAAGTGGAGTAAAATTCACAGTAGAAGGAAAAGACGAAAATGGTAAAAAATTTGGAAATGATATAGTTGTAAAACCAGAAGTAATAACAGATGGAACAGATCAAGAAATCGTAAAACAAAATATTACAAAAGATAATGTAGAAGTAAAAGATATTTATACAATAACAGAAACAGATACAATATCAGGATATTCAAAATTACAAAATCCAGTAATAGTAGAGGTAAGTAAATCTTTAGATGAAACAGGTAACAACTACAAAGTAAGTGAAGTAAAAATAACAGTAGATGAAAAAGATTATACAGATGAAGATGGAGATGGAAAAATATCAGTATCAAATGTAGAACTAGAAGGAACAGAAGATAAAGCATCAATAACATTAGACTTTACAAACAACAGCTTAAAATTAGAAGTAAGTAACACACCAATAAATGATGAATATACAATGTTATTAAACAAAGTAGATGAAAATGATAAACCTTTAAGTGGAGTAAAATTCACAGTAGAAGGAAAAGACGAAAATGATAAAAAATTTGGAAATGATATAGTTATAAAACCAGAAGTAATAACAGATGGAACAGATCAAGAAATCGTAAAACAAAATATTACAAAAGATAATGTAGGAATAAAAGATATTTATACAATAACAGAAACAGATACAATATCAGGATATTCAAAATTACAAAATCCAGTAATAGTAGAAGTAAGTAAATCTTTAGATGAAACAGGTAACAACTACAAAGTAAGTAATGTAAAAATAACAGTAGATGAAAAAGATTATACAGATGAAGATGGAGATGGAAAAATATCAGTATCAAATGTAGAACTAGAAGGAACAGAAGATAAAGCATCAATAACATTAGACTTTACAAACAACAGCTTAAAATTAGAAGTAAGTAACACACCAATAAATGATGAATATACAATGTTATTAAACAAAGTAGATGAAAATGATAAACCTTTAAGTGGAGTAAAATTCACAGTAGAAGGAAAAGACGAAAATGATAAAAAATTTGGAAATGATATAGTTATAAAACCAGAAGTAATAACAGATGGAACAGATCAAGAAATCGTAAAACAAAATATTACAAAAGATAATGTAGGAATAAAAGATATTTATACAATAACAGAAACAGATGCAATATCAGGATATGCAAAATTAGAATATCCAGTAATAGTAACAGTAAGTAAAACACTAGATGAAGAAAACAACAAATATAAAGTAAGTGGAGCTACAGTAACAATAAATGGAACTGTATATACAGATGAAGATGGAGATGGAAAAATAATAGTATCAAATGTAGATCTAGAAGGAACAGAAGAAGATAAAGCATCAATAATATTAGAATATAAAGGCAGTGGTTTAAAATTAGTAGTAAGTAACACAGCATATGTAGGTTTGTATAACATTTTTATAAACAAAAAAGATGAAGAAGGAAACTACTTAAAAGGAGTACAATTTGAAACAGAAGGAAAAGATTCAGACGAAATAGAATTTGGAGATGATGTAATAACAACACCAGTAACAACAGATGGAACAGAAAAAGCACAACAAATAGTAAATAAAACAATTACAAAATATGATTATGATTGCATAGATACATATACAATAACAGAAATTGAAACAGATGCAATAAAAGATTATTATAAATTAGCTGATCCAATAACAGTAACAGTTGAAAAACAAATAAATGAACAAGAAAAAACATATGATGTAAAAAGCTTTAAAATAAATGGAGTAGAAGAAGATGAAAATGGTGTAATAACAGTAAAAGATGTAGCTTTAGTTGGAACAGATGAAACAGTAACTATTGAAGGACAAGTAAATGGTGGAACACTTACAATAATAGTAAAAAATAAAAAGAAATTGTTTGATTTATCATTACGTAAATATATCTCTTCAGTAAATGGTGAAGAACCAAAAGTAAGTAGAGAACCAACAGAAGAAAAAATAGATGTAACACCACTAACAGATGATGATGAGACAACGACAACAGCAAATTATAATCATACTAAAAAACCAGTACTTGTAAAACGTGGAGATAAAGTTGTATACACAATCAGAGTATTTAATGAAGGACAGAGAGATGGATATGCAACAGAAATAACAGACCATTTACCACAATCATTAGAATTTGTAGCAGATAGTGAAATAAATAA
>CANPWE010000032.1 GCA_947581895.1 uncultured Clostridia bacterium
CATACTTATCTTGGATTTTTTGATGGTCTCCTGCAAAAGCATTACATAACTATTGAATTTGACGGCTTATTGCAAAAGTATTAAACCGTAAAAAAAATAAAACAACCCATTCTTTATTTAATAAGTTGTCTCATTTTACTTAATATCTTATCTCCCATATACATAATAATACTACACATGGTAATTTTTTATAAACCTATATACTTCCCCCCAATTAGAAACTTCCTTCACATTACTATTATCCTCAATATGTTTTCTATTTAATGAATGAAAATAAATCGTATGAATATTCTCATTTATTAATGTCTTACAAATATTATAATTATCATCAATCATAACATCAATTTTTTCACTTTTACAAGTTCCCAACTTATCTGTCTGCTTCCAATAATATTTATCAAACTTTATACCTTCTTTTTCAAGCTTTTCAAAAGCAATATTCTCCCCATTTTTTTGATTTGATATTGCACCTCTAGCTGATATAATCACCAATTCATGTCCATCTTTTTTTAACAAATTAATTACTTCCTTAGCCCCTGGCATAATATCAAACTCTTTTATATCCGCATATCTATTAAAAAATACATTTATTTCATCTTCACTCCAATTATATTTTTCTTGAATTCTTGCTTCATCTTTATTTACAACACTATTTTGATTAAGCTCAATACAATCATATAATTCAGCATAAGTAAACCATAACATTTCTGTATTAAACACTACTCCATCCAAATCTATTCCTATTTTCATCTTCCATCTCCTTGACCCAATTTTATATTTTTTAATCTTCCTCATTTAATTTAAGAACACTCAAAAAAGCCTCTTGTGGAATCTCCACATTACCAATTTGTCTCATCTTCTTTTTACCACGTTTTTGTTTCTCCAACAATTTTTTCTTTCTTGTAATATCTCCACCATAACATTTAGCAAGTACATCTTTTCTCATTGCAGAAATGGTTTCTCTAGCAATTATCTTTCCTCCTATAGCAGCCTGTATAGGAATAATAAATAATTGTCTTGGTATAACTGTTTTTAATTTTTCTACCATTTTCTTACCTTTTTCATAACTACTATCTCTATGAACTATAAAAGATAATGCATCAACATTTTCCCCATTTACTAAAATATCCAATTTTACTAAATCAGATTTTCTATATTCTTTAAATTCATAATCAAATGACGCATATCCTTTTGTTTTTGATTTTAAACTATCAAAAAAATCATAGATTATCTCATTCAATGGTAACTCATATACCAAAGTTACTCTATTTTCATCTAAATATTTCATATCCACATAAATACCACGTCTATTTTGGCAAATTTCCATTATACCACCAACATAATCTTTAGGTGTAATTATTTCAGCTAATACAAATGGTTCTTCTATAAAAGATATTTCATTTGGTGGTGGTAATTCTGATGGATTATATAATTCAAGTATTTCACCATTTGTTTTATGAACTTTATATATAACTGATGGAGAAGTTGTAATTAATGCTAAATCAAATTCTCTATCTAATCTTTCCTGAATAATCTCTAAATGTAATAACCCTAAAAATCCACATCTAAACCCAAAACCTAATGCTGCTGATGTTTCCTGTTCATATTCTAATGCTGCATCATTTAATTTTAATTTTTCTAAAGCTACTTTTAAATTCTCATATTCACTACCATCCATTGGATATAATCCACAATAAACCATTGGATTTACCTTTTTATATCCAGGTAATGGCTCAGTTGCAGGATTATCATTTAAAGTAATTGTATCACCTACTCTTATATCTGATAAAGTTTTTATACTAGCTGCTATATATCCAACATCTCCCGCTTCTAACTTTTCAGTTGGCACATAAGAACCTGGTTCAAAATAACCTACCTCAGTTACAGTAAAAACTTTTTTTGATGCCATTAATAATATTTCATCCCCAACTTTTACAGTTCCATCTTTTACTCTTACATATGCTAATGCACCTTTATAATTATCATATAAAGAATCAAAAATTAAACATTTTAAATTTGCATTTTCATCACCTGTTGGTGCTGGAATATCTGTAACTATTCTTTCTAAGACTTCCTCTACATTTAACCCTGTTTTTGCTGAAATACATGGTGCATCTTGTGCTGGAATTCCTATTATATCCTCTATTTCATTTTTTACTTCATCAGGCCTACTACTTGGTAAATCAATTTTATTTAATACTGGTAAAATTTCCAAATTATTATCTAATGCTAAATACACATTTGCAAGTGTTTGTGCTTCAACACCTTGACTACTATCCACAACTAAAACAGCACCATCACATGCAGCTAAACTTCGTGATACTTCATAATTAAAATCCACATGTCCTGGTGTATCTATTAAATTAAACTCATATTCTTTTCCATCTTTAGCTTTATATAACATACGAACAGCTTGTGATTTTATTGTAATTCCTCTTTCACGTTCTATATCCATGTTATCTAATACTTGACTTTCCATTTCACGTTTTGAAAGTACTCCAGTCATTTCTATTAATCTATCTGCTAAAGTTGATTTTCCATGATCTATATGTGCTATTATACTAAAATTTCTGATGAATTGTTTTCTATCTTTCATTTATTTCCTCCTCATTAACCTTGGATATATTCTAGCATAAGATTTTATTTTTAGCAATAATTCATTTTATAGTTAAATTTCCAAATTTCATCTTTACAAACTTCCCTATTTAATATAAAATAAACCAAGAAAATAACAACAAAAAAGGTGGAATTATGTATAAATTTGTATCAAAAAAAGAAAGTGACACTATAAATTTTGCAAGTAATTTAGCAAAATTGTTAAAAAAGGGTGATATTATTGTTTTATCTGGAGATTTAGGTTCTGGAAAAACAAAATTTACACAAGGTATTTTGAAACATTTTGAATTAGAAGATGAAATTTCAAGCCCTACATTTACCATTGTTAATGAATATCATAAAGATTCTACTAATATCTATCATTTTGATGTTTATAGATTATCTGATAGCGATGAATTTTATGCAATTGGTGGAGATGAATATTTAAATAATGGAATTTGTATTATTGAATGGGGTGAAATAATTGAAGACATTTTGCCTAATGATTATATAAAAATAACTTTTACTAAAGATTTAGAAAATGAAAATTATAGAACTTTAGAACTAGTTGCATTTGGTGAAAATTCACAAAAAATCATAGATAATATATCAAGTTCTTTAGTTATAGATAAAAAATAAGGAGGAACAATTTTGAAAATCTTAGCAATAGATACATCTTCTAAAATATGCTCAGTTTCAATTTTAGAAGACAAAAATGTTATAATAGAAAAACATAATGATGATGAAAAAACACATTCACAAAAACTTATGCCATTAATTGATGAAATACTAAAACAAGCTAATCTAACACTAGATAATATTGATCTTCTTGCCTGCTCACAAGGGCCTGGTTCATTTACTGGAATAAGAATTGGAATCTCAACAGTAAAAGCATTTGCTGATGTAAAACATATTCCAATTATAGGAGTTACATCATTAGAATCACTTAGCTATAATGTAAAAACAGAAGGCTTAATTGCAACTCTTATTGATGCAAAACATGATAATGTTTATTTTGCATTATTTGAATTAAATAACAACAACTATAAATTAATATCTCCACCTATTTCAGAGGATATTAATACAGTTATTAAAATTTTAAAACAATATTCTAATAAAATAACTTTTGTAGGAGATGGAGCAGTTGTTCATAAAGAACTTTTACAAAAAGAATTCAAAAATTGTAATTTTGCATCTGATGTTGAAAATTTTCAAACTAGTATAAGTATTGGATTATCAGCATTTGATAAATACAATGAATTAAGCTATGAACCCAAATACTCTTTATCACCTATATATTTAAAAAAATCTCAAGCTGAAATTAATTTAGAAAAAAAGAAATTGGAAAATGCATAATTCTGAACACGGAAATTAATGAACTGGAAATTGGGTTTAAATTTAGTAAATATCCCAAAATTTCCAAAACTTCTTTGATTAAGGATGATTAAAATGAGTTATAATAATGTTAAAATTTCTAAAATGACAATAGAAGATTTTTCTAATATAAAAGAAATTCTTATTTCTGACTTTGATGATTTTTGGAATACAAAAATTTTGGAAGAAGAATTAAAAGATGAGAATTCATATTATTTAGTAGCTAAGATTAATAATGAGATTGTTGGTTTTGCTGGAATGAAAATAATATTAAATGAAGCTGATATTATGAATATAGTTATTAGGAAAAATTTTCGAAATTTAGGTATTGGCTCTACTCTCTTGAAAAATTTAATTTTAAATGCAAAACAAAAAGAAATAACAAAATTAACACTTGAAGTTAATGAAAATAATCTTCCAGCCATTCACCTATATGAAAAACTAAATTTTAAAAAAATTTCAATCAGAAAAAATTATTATAATAATATTGATAATGCAATAATAATGCAACTTATTATTACTTAATAGTAAAATAATTATGTAACAACTACATGTAAAAGTAACAAAAAAAGTCTTAAATTTAACCACTTTTGGTTATACTATAAATTAATAAGAAAAATGGAAAAGAACTGAAAAATTTTTTTCCACAATAAGGAGGAACAAATGAAGAAACGTAATGAATTATCATACAAAGAATTAAAAATGTTATGTGACCCAGATCTATTTGATTTTGAAACTACTGCTGAACTAGAACCTATGGTTTCTGGTATAGGTCAAGAGAGAGGAATTAAAGCATTACAATTTGGTGTAAATGTTGATATCAAGGGTTACAATTTATATTTAGAAGGCCCAACTGGTGTTGGAAAAACAATGTATACTAAAAATTATTTGGATCAAATTTCTAAGAAAAAGAAAACGCCTCATGACTGGTGTTATGTATATAATTTTAATGATCCTAATGAACCTATTGCTATTTCCCTACCTGCAGGTCTTGGTAAAGACTTTAGAGATACTATGGATACTTTTATTAAAGATATTCAAGTTGATATAAAAAATACTTTTAATAATGAAGATTTTGAAAAGGAAAAAGCCTTAATCCAAAATGAGTATGAAGAAAAAAGAAATTTTCTTATGGAAAAATTAAATAAGAAGTCTGAAAAATATGGATTTCAAGTAAAATCTGCTCAAAATGGAATATATATGATGCCAATTTTAGATGGTAAAACAATTGAACAAGAAGACTTTGACAAATTAGATGAAAATGTAAAACAACAATTTGAGGCAAAATCTATTATAGTTCAAGAACAAATTATTCAAGCTATTGGTCAAATAAAAGAGATTGAAAAACAAACAGAAAAAAAATTAGAAGAATGGCAATCTAATATCGCATTACTTACTGTAAATAACCATATTAATTATATCAAATCAAAATTTAAGAAAAATAAAAAAATAACAAAATTTTTAGATAATATCAAAAAAGATATTTTAAAAAATATTGACTACTTTTTAGCAGAACCCCCTCCAGAACAAATTGCTCCACAAATGGCTGGTCCAAAACCTGAAATGCCTAAACCTTGGTTAAATTATAGAGTAAATTTGTTTGTAGATAATAGTAAACGTGAAGGTGCTCCAGTTATAATGGATTCTAACTATTCTTATCATAATATATTTGGAAAATTAGAATATGAAAATTATTATGGTTCTTTAAAAACAGATTATATGATGTTAAAGCCAGGTTTACTACATCAAGCAAATGGTGGCTACATTATGTTTCAAGCTAAAGACTTAATTGCAAATGGTATATGTTATGAAGCATTAAAAAAATCTTTAAGAATGGAAGAATTATTAATAGAAAATACAGCAGACCAACGTTCAAGTATGGTTATGGTTTCATTAAAACCAGAGCCTATTCCTCTTGATATAAAAGTCATCTTAATTGGAAGTGAGCAAATTTACCAAACTTTACTTGCATTAGATGAAGATTTCAGAAAATTATTTAAAATAAAGGTTGAATTTGAAGATTCTTCTACTAATACTCTAGAAAATATGAAAGAAATTGCAAAATTCATTCATAGTTTTTGTGAAAAAGAAGGTTTACCTCATTTTGATAAAACTGCTGTTGCAAAAATGATGCAATTTTCTTCAAGACTTGCTGATGACCAAAGTAAACTATCTACAAGATTTAATGATTTATCTCAAATGATTGGTGAAGCAGCAACATGGGCTAAAATGAATAAATCAAAAATAGTTACTGGGGAATATATTGATAAAGCTTTACAAGAACGTGTTGAAAGAATAAAAAAATATGATTCACATTATTTGGAAATGATTAAAGATAATACACTTTTAATTAATACTTCTGGTGCAAAAGTTGGTCAGATAAATGGGTTAACTATTCTAAATATTGGTGATTATAGTTTTGGAAAACCAGCTAAAATTACAGCTAATACTTATACTGGAAAATCTGGAATTATTAATATAGAACGTGAAGTTGAACTTTCTGGTTCTTCTCACTCTAAAGGTGTATATATATTAAGTGGTTATTTAGGTGAGATGTTTGCACAAGATATACCTTTATCTTTAACAGCTAGTATTTGTTTTGAGCAATTGTATAATGGTGTTGATGGTGATAGTGCATCAAGTACAGAATTATATGCTATTTTATCAAGTTTATCTGGAGTTCCTATTAATCAATCATTAGCAGTTACAGGTTCAGTTAATCAAAAAGGTGAAATTCAACCTATTGGTGGTGTTAATGAAAAAATCGAAGGATTTTTCCAAATATGTGAAGCACGTGGTTTAGATGGTTCTCATGGTGTTATTATTCCAATTCAAAATGTTAAAAATTTAAATTTAAATGATAATGTTTTAGAGGCTGTTAAAAATAAGAAATTTCATATTTATGCTATTTCTAGTATTGATGAAGGAATTGAACTTTTAACAGGTGTTCCTGCTGGAAAAAAAGATAGTAATGGTAGATTCCCTGCTGGTAGTGTTAATTATTTAGCTTATGAAAAGTTAAAGAAATATGCAGAAATTAGTAAAAAACAAAATTCATAAAAATTAGGTTATGAAACTCAAACTGGTGTGTATTGTAAAATGCACATCAGTTTTTTTTCTAGCTAATTTTTATTAATAGTAATTTTCTTATTTTCAATTCTTTTCTTAATATATTTTTTATAGCAAATTATCACAAATGAATTATCAGGTTAACATAACTAATCTTTTTATATATTGACAAATTTACATAAATCTGGTATAATTATACCATAGCTTTATGCTTATATCATTTAATTGCCTAAAAGGCGAGAGGAGAATTATTTATGTTAAAAGTTTATTCACGGAACTACGATGAGGATTCAAGCCAAGTCGGATTCCACTCCTACGAAACAGCATTAGAATCCATTGCAAATGAAATCAACCAGACCTGTCTTAGTTACACGATTCTCAATGTTGACCACACCCGCACAACCGAATATGGCACTGACTCCGGCTGCTCCAGAAGCTTTCTGATGTATCCATTTGGCACAGTAACTGTACTGGCTGATGTAATCACAAAAGCAAGCGGAGAGGACAGTTTCCTGGAAAAACTGAAAATGAAGTAATTCAAAAAAACGCAGAGGATTTTATCCTCTGCTTCTTTATTTTAATTACTATTTGTTTTAAAATTATTCTTTATTTTCATCATTACTGCTTTTTTCGTTTACTTGAGTTTCTGTTTCTACAGCTGGTGTTTCTTCAGTTTTTTCAACATTTTCTACAACTTCTTCAACTGGTGTTTCTTCAACTTTTTCAACATTTTCTACAACTTCTTCAGTAACTGGTTCTTCTACTAATTCTTCCTTAATAGTAATTTCCTTATTTTCAATTCTTGCACCAATATCTTCTTTAGTCTTAGCAGATTTACCAACTCTATCTCTTAAGTAATATAATTTAGCACGTCTAGCTTTACCAACTCTTACTAATTCTACTTTTTCAACCATTGGTGAATGTACTAGGAAAGTTTTTTCAACACCAACACCATAAGCTACTCTTCTTACAGTAAATGTGCTATTTACTCCCCCACCTTGTTTCTTTATTATTATTCCTTCGAATACTTGGATTCTTTCTCTATTACCTTCCTTAATTCTTTGGTGAACTTTTACAGTATCACCAACTTTTAAGGCAGGAATTTTATTTTTCATTTGCTCGTGTTCAATAGATTTTATGATATCCATCGATATTCTCCTCCTTATAATTTTTTATAGGACTTTTTTGTTTCTAAAGGGTATCCTTCTCCCTTGATTTTTCTAAAAGATCTGGTCTTTTATTTTTTGTAATTTCCAAAGATTTTTCTTCCCTCCATTTGCGGATATTTTCATGATGTCCTGAAACAAGCACATCTGGAACCTTCACACCATTAAATATTTCTGGTCTTGTATATTGTGGATATTCCAATAAATTATTTGAAAAAGATTCTTCATTAGTCGATTCTTGACTAATAACCCCTTCAACATATCTGCATACAGAATCTATAAGTACCATTGCTGGTAACTCTCCCCCTGTAAGCACATAATCACCTATTGAAATTTCTTCATCTACAATCTCATCTAATACACGTTGATCTATTCCTTCATAATGTCCACATAAGAGAATTAAATGTTTTTCTTTACTTAAATCTACAACCTTTTTCTGGTTTAATACCTTCCCTTGTGGAGACATGTATATAAGTTTTGCATCTTCAGTTTTTACTGAATTATATGCATCATATACAACATCTGGTCTTATAACCATACCAGCTCCCCCACCATATGGAGTGTCATCAACTTTTTTGTGTTTATCTTTTGAAAAGTCTCTAATATTTACTAAATTGATATCTATTAAATCATTTTCAATTGCCTTTCCTATAATACTTTGATTTAGTGAATCAAACATCTCAGGAAAAAGTGTTAAAACATCAAATTTCATTATTATTACGACATTCCTTTCTGCATTTTGAATACATTTTTATATTAAACCATCTAATAAATGAACTGTAACTACTTGTTTTTCAATATCAATATCTAAAATAACTTCCTTAATATTAGGCAAAAGTATCTGTTTACCTAATTCATCTTTTACCACATAAATATCACGGCTTCCTGTATTATAGATATCATCAACTTTTCCAAGCAATTTCCCATCATCTGTAATAACATCTGAGCCAATAATATCTGCAATAAAATATGTACCTTCTGGAAGTTTTCTAGCATCTTTCCTATGAATTTTAATGTAGCAACCTTTGTATTTTTCAGCAGTATTCATATCCTCAATATTTTTTAATTTAAGAATTACTAGATGTTTTTGATATCGAACATTTTCAATTTCAAATTCTACTAATTGCTTATTTTTAACTACTAATATTGACTTCAACTCCTCAAATCGTTCTAAATCATCTGTAAAAGGATTAACTTTAACTTCACCCTTTATTCCAAATGTATTTACAATTTGACCAATTTCAAAATATTCTTGCATTTAAAATACCTCTTATTCTTCTACAAATTCAACATTAACACGTTTGCCTTCTTTTCCAGCAACTGATTTCATAACAGTTCTAATTGCTCTTGCTACCCTTCCTTGTTTTCCAATAATTTTTCCCATATCATTTGAAGATACCTTAACTGTATATTCAATATATTTATCATTCATTTTTTCTTCAATTGATATTTCATCTTTATTATCTACAAGGCTAGATATAATTAATTCCAATACACTTTTCATATTATACCTCCAATTTTGGTTTACTTAGCATTATAAAAATTTATACCAATATCTGTATACCTAATTATCAAAAGTATAATTATTTTGATGCTTTTTCAATTAAATCTTTAACTGTATCAGTTGGTTTAGCACCATTTTTAATCCATTTTTGTACTTTTTCTTTATCTAAAACTATAGTAGCTGGATTTGTCATTGGATCATAAGTACCAATTTTTTCAACTATTTTACCATCTCTTGGACTTCTTGAATCAGCAACAACTATATGATAAAATGGAGCTTTTTTAGCACCTTGTCTTTGTAATCTGATCTTTACCATTTTTTTCACCTCCCAAAAATACTAATTTTTTAATTTATATATAATTTAAAATTAAAAACAATTTTACACATCCAGGTCTTTAGGCATAAAACCTTTCAAATTTTTCATTAAACCTTTCATACCTTTTTCAGTTTTCATCTGTTTCATCATTTTTTGAGTCATTTCAAAAGATTTCATAAACTGATTAATTTGTTGTACACTTGTTCCACTTCCATTTGCTATACGAAGTCTTCTACTACCATTTAGTAATTTAGGATTACGTCTTTCCTTATCAGTCATAGAACAAATAATAGCTTCTATTCTAGTAAATTCCTTATCATCAACTTTTAAATCTTTAAATTTACTCATACCTGGTATCATTTTTAAAATTGAAGAAAAAGAACCCATTTTCTTAATTTGTTTTAATTGAGCTAAATAATCATTTAAATCAAATTCGCCTTTTCTAAGTTGTTTTTCTAATTTTTCAGCCTCATCTGCATCAAATGCTTCTTCAGCTTTTTCTATAATTGAAAGAACATCCCCCATTCCTAAAATTCTTGATGCCATTCTTTCTGGGTGGAATTCTTCAATATCACTTAATTTTTCACCTATAGCAGCAAATTTTATTGGTTTTCCTGTAACCTTTTTAACAGATAATGCAGCACCACCACGAGTATCACCATCTAATTTTGTAAGTACAACACCATCAATTCCAACATTTTCATTAAATGTTGTTGCTACATTTACAGCATCTTGACCTGTCATTGAATCTACTACAAGTAAAATTTCGTGTGGTCTTAGTGATAGTTTTAAATTTTTCAATTCTTGCATTAATTCTTGATCAATGTGAAGACGTCCTGCTGTATCTAGAATTATTACATCATTTAATTTACTAATTGCTGTATTATATGCTTGTTTTGCAATTTGAACAACATCTTTTGTGTTTTCATTTGCATAAACAGGTATATTTAATTGATTACCTACAACTTGCAATTGTTTTATAGCTGCTGGTCTATAAACATCACACGCTACTAGTAAAGGATTTTTTCCTTGTTTTCTAAGTAAGTTTGCAAGCTTTCCAGCTGTTGTTGTTTTACCAGAACCTTGAAGACCCACTAGCATTATTACTGTTGGTGGATTTGGAGTAAAGTTAATTCTACTTTCTGTTCCCCCTAACAATTCTACTAATTCATCTTTAACTATTTTTATTACTTGTTGCCCTGGTGTTAATGATTTTAAAACATCTTGACCTAAGGCTTTTTCTTGTATTGTTGTTGTAAATTCTTTTACAATTTTATAATTAACATCAGCTTCTAGTAATGCAAGCTTTACTTCCCTTAGCATTTCTTTTAAGTCTGATTCTGTAATTCTTGCCTTTCCTTTTAGTTTTCTTGTGAATTCTTGTAACTTTGAAGATAATCCCTCAAATGCCATTTGGATTCCTCCCTTTTGCTTTTTACATTAATGTCTTTATCTTTTTTCTTAGGACATTTTACTTATTTATATTTTGTATTTATCTCAATTCTTTATATTATTTTTTTTAATTGTTTTTTTATATCAACTAATTTCTTAGTTATTTCTTTATTGTTATTACTAGAATCAGCAAGTATTTCTATTTCATCTATTTGACTTTCTATTTTACTTATAATTTTTTCCTGAGCTAAAGTTTTTTTCATTAATGAAATATTTTCTTCTAATTCATATAATTTATTTTCGCCTTTTTTTATTATATCCCTAACTGCCTGTCTAGTAATATCATTGTTTTCTGCAATTTCTGAAAGTGATAAGTCATTGTTGTAATAATCATCTAAAAATTCGTATTGTTTTTTTGTTAATGCCTTACCATAGATTTGGCATAATATACTTATTTCAACATTTTTTTCCATATGTTTATCCTTTCAATTTGTAATGCTATTATACTTTACACCATTTTTATTGAAATGTCAAGAGGTTTTTAATATATTTCAATATTTTGTTCTTCTATAAAACCTAATAATTTATTAAAATCTTTTAAAAGTCCAGCAAATCCTATACAAATATTACTATTTATTACAACATTTTTTATAATGCCAAAATTCTTTAATATATTTAATTTTTCTTCTGAACTATTCAATACTCTGCTAAAAAACATTTCTTGCTCTGTTATTGAAGAAAAACTTACTTTTGTATCTGCAAACATATATATTTCATTGTTATAATTTCTCGCATATAAAAACCTCATTATATTGCACCACCTTTAATCACATTTTGATAAAACTATATACACAAATAGCATCTTTTCTTTAAAAATTCTTTTATCTTTGTATTATCTTTTCCTTCATAATAGACAATTAATAGTTTTTTATAATCATCTGCTAATTCTGCTGGAATAACAATAATCCCCTTACCTTTAGATATCAAATAATGATTTGCAAATATTACTGCTGTTCTCTTATTACCATCAATAAATATTTGCTTTCTCATAACATACAACAATAACTCTACTGCTCTATCTATCTCATTTAAATCACCATTAAATATATCATCAAGTTCTTCTTTGATTACACTTTCTATTGGTAAATCTGGTGTCCAATTAGTTCCTGTAATTGATACTGGTGTACTTCTGACTTTTCCTGCACTATAATAAAATCCTTCCTGTACAAATCTATTTATTTCGCAAAGTAAAGCAAAATTTGTTTGTGATTGAATAACATTTTTATTAAGTATAAATTCCCAAGCATGCTTTAAATTAACAATTTTCATAACATCTTCTGATGTCATATTATTAACTTTACCACCTTCAATAATACTTTCTGTATCTGCAAAAGTAGTAGCAACACCTTCTAAGATTGCTTGTTTGTAAATTGTATCAACTAAATGCCTTTTTGCAAAATCAATATTAACTTCAATATTAGAGCATAAATCCTCTTCAATATAATTTAAAGCTTTTAGTCTTTTATTAATATCTCTAATTTCTTTTTTAATTGATTTTGCTTCAATACTATTATTTAAAATTAAATTATATAATTCTTCTGAATATTCTCCTACATATTTTGTAAGTAATATTCCTTCATCTCTATAATGAACATAAATGTACTTCTTATCATCCTTTTTTCTTATTTCAACAGATCCATAAATTATTGAGCCTAATTTTTTTTCTAGTAATTGTTTTTTTTGAAGAAGTTCCATTATTTCAAATTTTTCATCCATTGAAGATACACCTCCTGTGTGAAACTTTTTCAAATTGTTTTTTGTTGTTTTGTTTCACACTTATATTATACCACAAAAAGCAAAAATGTGAAACTTTTTTGTTAAAATATATAAATATTGTTTCACATTTTTAAAATTTTATACCTTATTTCTTTTTATTGCACTTTTCTGGTTTTCCAGTTTCTAAATAGTTAATTAGTGATGCTATACTAATATTATGCATTGTTTTTTTATCAATATATTTTACCTTGCTTTCTAGCATTTTTGAAAAAGCATTATTTCTAAAATATTGCAGAAAAAATATATATCTCATATATTCAATATCTGAAATTTTTAGCCTAAGATCTTTATCTTTGTTATCTGATATGCTCTTATATAAATTTCCTATTATGCTCTCATCTTTATCTCTTATAATTTTATCAATTTCATCTATATAATAGTTTTCTTCTATCATTCCTTTACATTTTAATTCAGCTTGTTTAATTACTAATTGAACCGCTGATTCTCTTTTAACTGGTGGATAATCATTACAAATATATATTAATTTACCTCTATCTTTCATCATCTTCAACATTTTTTACCAACACAGTTCTCATTTTATTTCTTTTCCCACCATATACATCATCAAATAAACTATCTCCAATTACTAAAACCTTATTAGGCTGAACATTCATCTTTTTACACGCTTTTAAAAAATTTTTCTTTAATGGTTTATGTGCAAAAGATATATAAGTTATGCCTTTTTCTTTAAAATATTCTTCCAGCTTTTTATCTTTTCCATTACTTAATATAATAATTTCTATCTGATTTCTTAATTTTTCTATCCATTCTTGATTAACCTTTGGAATATCTTTCATATCTTTTCTTAGTGTTTCATCAACATCTAATATGATACCTTCTATACCATATTGTTGTCTAATTTCTTTAATTTGATTTTCATTCAATTCAGTTATTTTATCTATAGTAATATCTGGTTTTATAATTTTTGAAAGCATATAATGTAGAATATTTAACATTTTGTCAGCTACTATTTCTTCAAGCGTTTTCATTGTATCACCTTCTTATTTTTTTAATCTAATTTTTCATTATATATGCAATTTTTCAATACTAAAATTTTTTTTAATTTTTATGTTTAACTATTTTATATTATACTTTTATTTATTATTATAGTTAAATTTTTTCAACATATAAAAAGATATGGTTGTAGCGTAACCATGTCTTTTTCAATCTTTTGGATATTTAATTTCTTGAGTATTTCTGCACCATATAAAAATTCGAATGCTTCATATGGAGTTTTTCCGTTTAAAGATTCTCTTAGTGTTGAATTTATGTGAGAATACATTAAATTCAAATCTTCTTGCGTTAGATTTTTAATATTTTTTCCGTTCTGTATAATATCTCTAACATAGTTGTGATTGTTTTCAACATGTGGTTTTTGACTTAGAGTTTGGGGATCACAATAAAAAATGTTAGTACGAATTGTTAGTGATAAAATAAAGCCCCAAGATTTTATTCTTAAAGCTTATTACAAATTTAATAATTTTTATATTTCTAATAATCCTATATTGTCTTCAAAAATTTTTTTACATTCTTCTTTAGTTACCTTTCCTAATTTGTATTTTTCATATAATCTCAATAATGTTTTTGTTTCAATTATCAGCGATTCATTTCTTGTCGCTAATTTTATTTGGTGTTCATGCACTTCTTGTCTTTCTTCTATAGGTTTGTTTCTTTGATGATTTATTACTAATAGTCCTTTAACTTTTTCTTCAGTTCCTTTTTGTTGTAAATCATCTAAATAACTTTGAACATGAACATCTAATTGCGAAACATTTTCATTTTTAACAGCTGAACTTAATCCTTTAATTTCTCCAACAAAAGTTATATCTTCTTTCTTTATAAGAAAGTCTTCTTTTTTTTCATCTACAAATTCACTAGAATCATATTCAAGAATTTCATCTAGAATTTCTAGTACAACCTTTACTAATTCATCTCCATTCGTGTATAGAATACTTTTATATTCTAAATTCTTATTTAACTGTTCTTGTAATTCTATATTTTTGTCCTTCAATTTTTGTATTTTTTCATTATTGTTATTCTTATCTTCCTCTAATTGATTATCATTATAAAATTTTACATTTTGAATCCATCCAGGTACATCTTCTTTTTGTTGTTCATTTTTACAATAATTATGTATAAATAATTGTAAATTTTCATTATCTTCAAGTATATTTAATGTTGTAATATAAATTTTATCTTTATTTATAGTTGTTACTTTATTACTATTCTTTGAAAAAGTTAATGCTTCAAATTCTTCTTCATTATATCTAATAAAATTAAAATCTGCGTCAATACTTTTACTTACAAGTATTGTTTTTGTTTTTTCAAAAGATATTCCAATTTTCTCTAAATGTAATAAATTTTTACTTATTATACTTATTAAATTATCTTTATTATCTTTTAATTGTATTGAATTTTGATAATAATAGTGTTTACTACTACCATTCCAGTCATATGTTTGATTATACGAAATCTTTTTATTCTGCGGAAATACAATTATTATTCTAGCTATATTACTATTTATTATTGCTTCTTTTATCGTTAATAAATCTTTATAACAATTAACAGAAGTAGGATCTTGTCCATTATAATTCCATAGATTTTCACTTGTTAAATCTATAACACATATCTCGAAATCATCCAAAGCTTGTATTTCTCCTAAATTTGAAATTTTATATATCTTATCTGAATATTTACTATATTTACTCACATCATAAGTTATTATTTGTATCATTTCTTATCTCCTTATATAAATTAGTTTTATATTGCATATTTTAGCGCATTTTGTCTAAAAAATAAAGCCTTAAAATTTTACTTTTAAAGCTTTTGTTATTTGCTAAAGTAAATTCTAGTTTTGATTAAAAACCAAAATTTAGTCTTGCAATGAAATTCTAGCAATATAGCATTTAATCTTGCACAAAAATCTTTTTTGAAAGTTACATAATATCTCAAAATTCCTCAATCTAGCATTTTGAACTAGAATTTACTTTTTTACTTAAGCCTTTTAAAGCTTTATAAATAATTTTATTTAATCATCAATCCCAATTTTACAACTGGATTCTTTTCTGCCAAAAAAACCTTCTTTATTTCAATACTTTTTGGAACAACTTGTACATTTCTTTTACCGTTCTTTAGTGTTACTTCCGTGTTGAACGTACATACAGACATTCATATTTGAAAACACAAAATTTATGATAGGAGTTTTGCATACAGGGAAGACATCAGATTTAATGTCAGAAAGTTTAAATAAGTTTCAAGATAAATTATCTAGTAAGGAGTATGAGCAATTATTTTCTGTATTATTAACAGATAGAGGAACAGAATTTATAAAGGCACAACAATTTGAAGTAAATATACATACAGGAGAAATAAAAGGAAAAATATTCTATTGTGATCCAATGCAATCGAGTCAGAAACCACATGTAGAAAATAATCATAACTTTATTAGAGAGATACTTCCAAATGGTCAGGATTGGAATCATTTAACACAAGAGAAATTAGATTTAATGTTCTCACATATAAATTCTACACCACGAGAAAATTTAGGTGGAAAAACACCTTACGAGATATTTACGTTTATATATGGTGAGGAATTGGCAAATAAATTAAATATACAAAAGATAGAAAAAGACGAGGTAATCACAACTCCCCGTCTTTTGAAGTAATAATATGATAGTCAAATAAACAATTAACAATTACCAAAAACATTTGCATAACTGAAAATTTAAATGCCAAGCAAAATAGCATTTACTTTTACTGAAAAAAAATTTAATGCGATTTTGCTTATTAGTCATGCAAATTTTCTTTGGAATATATATTAATTTTACACTGAAAAAGCAAAAAAAGCAATATTTAGATGTTAAATATTGCTTTTTAAATTGCTACGTCAAGTGAAAAAGTAAATGCAAGTAGCAATAGTGTCCATAGCAATAAGTCTTACACAACGTCTTAATGTACAA
>CANPWE010000033.1 GCA_947581895.1 uncultured Clostridia bacterium
GTACGGAATGTTAATATATTTATCCCTTTTACATAACTATTGAATTTGACGGCTTATTGCAAAACTATTAAACAGTACCATTTTCTCATTTTTTCACATAACAAAATTATACACCATTTATCACATTATGTCGAAAATTGCATACTATATATTAAGCATATAAACATGCATGCAAAATTTAGAAAGGATGATAAATATGGAATTTGATAAAAATGTATGCCCTGTTGTTGAAGTAGACGGAGTTATTTCTTCTGGAAAACAATTTGATATAGACATTACATTACCAGAAGATAACCGTTCTGTAATATATGGGATAATAAAAGATGCCTATGATGAGCCAGTTCAAGATGCTGTTGTAAAATTAATAGAAGTTGAAAAAGATTGTGGAAAAGAAGAAAGAAAACCTGTAAGCCATACTTTTACAGACAAAAATGGAGAATTTGTTTTTGGACCTTTATGTGCTAACAAATTTTATGAAGTTCAAATTTGGGCAAATAAAGTAAAACATCAAAAAATATGTACAACATGCCATCACAAAGGAAAATGTTTAAAAGGTGTTAAACTTGATTGTGATAAAAAAGAACACTTTCCATGTCATGAAGAAGATAATCAAAAAGATTGTTAGTTTTAAATTTGAACTAACTTAAAATCAATTAAAAATATAATAAAATTAACCACAAAACATAAACAATCCCATTTTATAATTATCATTATGTTTTGTGGTTTATTATATTTATATTTTAGAATATTTTTTTAATCATTTTTTTCCCTTGTTTCATCATTTTTCTTTTATTAAATCCTATAGTTTCACCATACATCATAACTAATCCTGCAGAAACCATTCCTCCAATTATCATTCCTTTAACTAATTTCATTTTTATCAACCTCCTTTTAATATTCAATTTTATTATTTGTATTTTTCCCTTTAATATACAAGTGGTAAAAATTGCAAATTTCATGTAATGCTACACATAATAAATAAATACCAAAAAATTTTCTTAAAATTTTCACTTCAATTTTACCAGAAACAATTGCTCCAATTATTGCTCCAATTATTCCAAAAATTATTATATTTATACCTGTTTTAAAATCAATATTTTTATTTTTTATATTCAAAATAATTGCTGTAATTGAAGTTGGTACAAAAAATATAAGATTAGTTGCTTGGGCTATATGTTGCTGAATACCTAAAAATATTGTTAATAATAAAATTAATACAGTTCCTCCACCCATACCAATAGCAGTAACCATTCCAGAAATTATACCTATTATGATTTCCATTTGTGAAGTTATTCCTCCTATATTTAAATTAACATATTATATGATGCATATAATAGAAAAACTATAAAAATAATCTTCAAAACTTTATTAGAAAATTTTTTTAATAATTTAGTTCCTATAAAACTACCAATAACTCCTCCAATTGCACATTTTATTCCTAAAGATAAATCAAAGAACTTGTCCTTATAATAAAAAATTGAAGCTGTAATTACCATTGGCAAAATAGAAAAAATAGTAGTTGCTCTAGCTTTTTTCTCGTCCATTTTCATAAAATATATAATAGCTGGTAAAACTATCATTCCTCCTCCTGTAGAAAAAAGGCCTGTAATAAAACCAGCACATAATCCTATAATTGAATTTTTTAATAATTTCATCACACATTTACCTAACATATATGTTATTATGTGCAATTTTTAACCTATTATTCTACCAATAGTATCTACTAAATACTTAACTTCATCAATATTATTTTCTTCACCTAATGTTATACGAAGTGTACCTCCGTGCATACTTACTTTCTAAACCTATTGCCATTAAAACATGTGATGGTTCTAATGAACCAGAACTACATGCAGAACCAGCTGAAGCACATATTCCTTGACTATCCAATTTTAATAATAATTCCTCTCCATCAATACCAGGAAATGAAATATTTATGTTTCCTGGTAGTCTTTGTTTCAAATCACCATTAATTTTTACATTTTCATATTTACTTGTAATTTCTCTAATAAAATAATTCTTTAATTTTAGCAATTTTGCATTATAATTTTCTATATTTTCATCTGCAATTTCTATAGCTTTACCTAACCCTACAATTCCAGCAACATTTTCAGTACCTGCCCTTTTATTTTTTTCTTGATGACCACCATCTTGTATTTTTTCAAAATTTGTTCCACTTCTTACATATAAACCACCCACTCCTTTAGGTCCATAAAATTTATGGGCAGACATTGATAATAAATCTATTCCTAAATCACTAACATCAATTTTCACATTACCAACTGCTTGAACACAATCTGTATGAAAAACAACCTTTGCATCTTTAGCTATTTGTGCAATTTCCTTAATAGGCTGAATTGTGCCAATTTCATTATTAGCAAACATTATACTTATTAATATTGTATCATCTCTTATTGATTTTTTTAATTCTTCTAAATTAACAAAACCGATTTTCATCTACATTTAAATACGTAATATCATATCCATCTTTTTCTAAACTTTTACATGTGTTTAATACAGCTGGATGCTCTATTTTACTAGTAATTATATGTTTTCCCTTTTCTACATTTGCTTTAGCTATACCTTTTATTGCCAAATTATCTGATTCACTACCACATGATGTAAAATAAACTTCCTTTTCACTACATCTGATTGCTCTTGCTACTCTGGTTCTAGCAGTATCTATAGCTTTTTTGCTTCTTCTTCCTATAGAATATACAGAAGATGGATTACCATAATTAATTGAAAAATATGGCAACATTTCCTTTAAAACTTCTTCTCTAACAGGAGTTGTTGCAGCATGATCAAAATATATTAATTCCATTTATTATACTTCCTTGCACAATATATTTAGGTTTTTATGGTAATACCTATAAACCTTATTTTATTGAACTAATGTTTTTAGTATATTTTTTTAATCAAATTTTATTCATAATAGTAGTTTTTTAATGTTATTATATTTATTTTCAAAAAATTTGTTACAGATATTACAATTATTTTCTTTATTCAATTTTTCCTTTGTCAACAAATTTATAAAAAAAATAGTGATACTACACTAGTTTTCTAGTATAGTATCACCATTAGAGTTTAATGTAAATCTATATGTACTTTTAGGAATTTGCATCAGCCCATCGAATCATTCTAATGCTTCGATATACTTCTAATATATGTGAATATTTATCATATTCATCTTCCCATATTTGTGAAGGGACTTTGTCAAAAGCACTAAACATTTTTTCAGCCTCTGATAAGAAAATAAGTTGTTCTTGAGGTGACATATTTTCATATCTTTTTGAGAATTTATACAAAATATCTAAATCTTGTATAGATTTTATAAATGTCCAGAAATCTTTTACATTCATCCCATATAATTTAATTTGA
The DNA here is from genome assembly GCA_947581895.1 of uncultured Clostridia bacterium. Classification (GTDB taxonomy): domain Bacteria; phylum Bacillota; class Clostridia; order TANB77; family CAG-508; genus CAG-492. The sequence continues at coordinate 3,382 of CANPWE010000033.1, forward strand.
ACTACTGTATAACACACAGATGCTGTAATAATAAGTAATAAAATATATATTATTGCTAGAATTACCATATTTACCACCTTCTATCATATACTTTATTATACCATATTTGTAATATTTTTGCAACATCTCTGTAATATTGTCGTAATATTAGACCTTTTTATCCTTAAATTTACATACCAAAATTTTTCACAATAGCTTCTGCATCTATTTTAAAATATTTCATTAGTTCTTCTGCATTACCTGATTTTCCAAAAGTATCATTAATACCTAATCTTGTAACTTTTTTAGGATATTCTTCTGATAGAACTTCACAAATTGCACTTCCTAATCCACCATATATACTATGGTCTTCTATAGTAATTATTTTATTAGTTTCTTTCGCACATCTAATTATTGTTTCCTTATCAATTGGTTTTATAGTATAAATATCTACAACTCTTACGAAAACTCCTTTTTTTTCTAGAATTTCTTTTGCTTTTAAAGCTTCTGCTACACATACTCCTGTTGCAAAAATTGTTCCATCTTCACCTTTACCTATTTGTTTTGCTTTTCCTAATTCAAATTGCTCATTTTCATCATATATAACAGGTGTTGCTGTTCTTGCTAAACGTACATAACAAGGACCATTTATTTTACTTATTTCTTTAATTATAAATCTTGTTTGAACATCATCACTTGGTGAAAATACCTTTAAATTTGGCAAAGTCCTCATCATTGCTATATCTTCAAGCATTTGATGTGTTGCACCATCTGGTCCTACTGTTATACCAGCATGTGTTGCACATATTTTTACATTTAGATTAGGATAACATACACTATTTCTAATTTGATCATATGCTCTTCCTGCCGCAAAAACAGCAAATGTACTTGCATATGGAATTTTACCACAAGTTGCAAATCCAGCTGCTGTTGATATCATATCTTGTTCTGAAATTCCCATATCAAAAAATCTATTAGGATATTCTTTTGCAAAAATTTCTGTTTTTGTAGCAGTTGATAAATCTGCATCTAATACAATTATATTTTCATTTTCTTTACCTAAATCTTTTATAGCCTCTCCATAGCTTTGGCGTGTTGCAATTTTTTTATCTAACCTCATATTCTTTCTTCCTTTCTGTTTTTTATATCTTAAAAAAGCAATTTTTCTTACTTTCCTGTTTTTAATACCTTAAAAAAGCAATCCTTCTTATTCTCTGTTTTTAATATCTAAAAAAAATCTCATTTTTCTAATTCACTTATTGCTAATTTATATTCATCTTCCTTTGGAGCTTTTCCATGCCAAGCCACATTATTTTCCATAAATGATACACCTTTTCCCTTTATAGTTTTAGCAATAATAGCTGTAGGCATTCCTTTTGTCATTTTTGCTCTATCAAAACCATCTATTATTTGTTCAATATTATTTCCATCAATTGAAATCACATTAAATCCAAAACTTTCAAATTTTTGTTCTATTTTATTTAGTCCTTTAACACTTTGAATATCACCATCAATTTGTAAATTATTATTATCAACAATAACACATAAATTATCTAATTTATATTTTGATGAAGTCATTGCAGCTTCCCAAACCTGACCTTCCTGTATTTCACCATCTCCTAATAAACAATACACTCTATAACCCATACTATCCATTTTTGAAGAAATTGCCATACCATTAGCAATAGATAATCCCTGACCTAAAGAACCTGTTGTCATATCTACTCCAGGAACTTTATTCATATCTGGGTGACCTTGTAAATTTGAATCTATTTTTCTAAATGTTTGTAAAATATCTTCCTTAAAATATCCTCTTTTAGCTAAAGTACTATATAAAGCAGGACAACAATGTCCTTTTGATAACACAAATCTATCTCTTCCCTCTGCTTTTGGTTCTTGTGGATTTATATTCATTTGGTTAAAATATAAAACTGTTAATATATCTGCACAAGACAATGAACCTCCTGGATGTCCTGACCCAGCATTATATACAGTTTTTATAATGTCTATTCTAATTTCATTAGCAATTTTTTCTAATGCTTCTATTTTTGTAACTTTCATAATATTCTTTATCCTTTCTTTAATTTTGTTATTTTGCATTTATATATGCAAAATTTTTATACATGATATACATATTATACTTTAATATGTTATATATTTTTTATTTTATACTTAACATTTTCTTTTTGCAATAAAATTTCACATACAAAATAATTTTCTTTATAAAAAAAATCAACCCTTATAGAGTTGATTTTTTAACTGGTGGAGGTGAGGAGAGTCGAACTCCTGTCCAACTGTTCTTCCATATAAACTTCTACGAGTGTAGTTTATTATTAAAATTCCCATAATATCACATTAATAAACAAACATGATATTACAGTAGCTATAAATATACCCACTATTTCCATAGCAAAAAATAGTTTTGTTTCCCACTAATTTGACGCCTTATTAATAATCGTGGGAATTATTATAAGACGACGCCGCAATTAGGCAGCGTATGCTAATTCTGTTTTATCAGCGTTTATATTTATTTTCCCGTTTTTTTAAGTGGCCAACGAGAATCCACTACTCGCTATTTATACTTCAAAACAATTGTCGAAACCAATTACACCCCCATATTATAAAATAAATACTAATAGTTTTAATAAAACCATTTTTATTATACACCATTATATGAGAAAAAACTAGGTTATTTTTTTAATTTTTTTAACCTACTTATTACTTTAGTGAAAATATTTGCTTCCTTATACACCTCTAGTTTTCCATATTCTATGTTTTCAGTTTTTTTTACTTTTGAATTAAATATGTCCACACTTGGATAATTAATTGACTTCTTTTTTTCTTCTTCAATTAAATCTTTTCTATATCTTTCTTGTATTATTTTACGTTGTTTATCATTTGCCCAAAAATTAAGAAAAATATATGCAAAAACAGCTTTTGTTTCTCTTAATAAATTTTGTTCTTCAAATTCTAAATCTGGATTGTATGTAAATTGATGCTTTTTATTCATTTTTTGTTTCAACATATTTATGAATTCTTTGCTTATTTTATTTACATCTTCTTTACTCATATATTGTAATATTACATACACTTCTTTATATGCATTTGGAAAGTTTTCTACTTTTATCATAATTTCAATTAGCCTTTCTTTTTTATTTAACCTCATATTTATTTTTTCACTTATAATTTTAATTTTTTTCAAAAAAATCTTGCACTAACTAAATAAATATGTTAATATAATACTATCATGTGAATATACAGGGGTATAGTGTCAATGGTAGCACATCGGTCTCCAAAACCGCCTGTGAGGGTTCGAGTCCTTCTACCCCTGCCACATTAATTAATAACTAGAGTTTTTTTGGTGTATATATACCAAAATTTTTTATATGTATTTTCATTAATATTTTAATTCATAATTATCTTTTAATTTATATAATTTAATCATTAATTAAACTTTAAAATTTAATTTCAAAGAAAGGATTTTATCTATTATGTTTATCTCAAACAATTTCAATAAATCATTAACCCATTATTTTTATTTGATTTTAATTTTTATTATAATTATTTGTGTATTTTTTATTCCCTTCTTATCAAATAATAATTCAATTATAACTTCTCCTTCAGAATCAATTACCCAGCAACCAATTTATCAAACACTTTCATCTAATGAAATATGCTGGCCTTTACCTGGATATACTAGAATTAGCTCACCTTTTGGATATCGTGGTGCACCAACAGCTGGAGCAAGTTCTTTTCATGGTGGAATAGATATTCCTGCTCCTGAAGGTACAAACATTTCTTCAGCAATTTCTGGAAAAGTTACGAAAACTGGATTTATGGGAAGTGGAGGTTGTAGTGTTGTAGTACAAAATGATAATTATACTGTAGTTTTTCACCACATATCCCCCAATTATTTAGTAAAACCTGGAGATTATGTTACACAAGGTCAAATAATAGCTCGAGTTGGACCTAAAAATGTATATGGTTTTCCTAATAACCCATATAAAGATAATAACCGGAAATCCAACAAATGGTGCAACTACAGGGTGTCATTTACATTTTACTGTAAAGATTGGTTCAAAATCCATTAATCCATTATCTTTATTTTAAAAATTACATATCATCTTCATTTTCATCATCATCTTCTTCAATTTCCTCAGTTTCAAATTCTTCTGAATAAGATGAACCACATTTTGATGCACAACTAGAACAATGACCTGAACAACATTCAGAAAGTTCATCTGTATTCCAGTCTAATTCAATAATATTCTGACATTCTGGACATCTTATATTTGATTTTGATTCAACATCTGCTGTAAATTCAGTATTACAATATGGACAAACTATTTCAAATTCAAATCCTTCATCATATATATCATTTTCAATTCCAGATACTGAAGATTCAATTTTATTAATCTTTGATTCTATTGAATTTTGTACTTTTTCTATATTATCAATCTTACATTTTATAATATTAGTCAAATTTTCTATTACTTCCATATGCAACATTGTAATTTCTGAAATTTTTTTATTAATATATTCAAGCTCTTTTTCATTTGAAATATTTTTTTCAATATCCTCTATAATATTCTGAAATCTTTTAGTTATATCTGACATAATTTTCAGTCCTTTCTAAAATAAGCTTATTTTATTATGTACAATTTTTTATTATACATAACTTCATAAGCTTACTTTTATTATTTATAACCATTGTTATATTTTATATTATTGATTAACTCTTTCCATGTATTCACCAGTTCTAGTGTCAATTTTAACAATATCTCCAATATTTACAAATAAAGGAACCATTATTTCAAATCCATTTTCTAATTTAGCTGGTTTTCCTGATGTTGTTGTTGTATTTCCAGCAAAACCTGGTTCTGTATATGTTACTTCTAATTCAACAAATATTGGTGGTTCAACTGCAAATACATTTCCTTTGAATGATAATATTTTTACATTCATATTTTCTTTTATATATTTTAATGCATCTCCTAATTGTTCTTTGTTTAAAGGCATTTGTTCATAAGTTTCATTATCCATGAAATAATATAAATCTTCATCATTATATAAATATTGCATTTCTCTTTTTTCTATTTCTGCTCCTTGATATTTTTCAGATGGATTAAATGTTTTTTCTAAAACAGCTCCAGTTATTACATTTTTTAATTTTGTTCTAACAAATGCTGCTCCTTTACCTGGTTTTACATGTTGAAATTCTACAACTTTGAATACATTTCCATCCATTTCAAATGTTGTACCATTTCTAAAATCTCCTGCCATATATACTTCTGCCATTATTATTTCCCCTTTCAAATTTTTTTATTCACTATTCATATTTATATATGATACACTATTTTTGCGTAAAAATCAAGTATTTTTTTTATTTACTATTTTACACTTCTAAAAAAAGGTCGAATATCCGACCTTTTTTTCTAGTTATTTTTTATCAATGATGCTACTGTACCTGCAGTTAAATCTTTTACAGGAGCTAATAATACTTTTCCTGTTCCTCTATACACATTAACAAAACCTTCTCCTGATGCTGCAGAACCAATTAAACTCTTTGTTGTTTTTTCAACTGTAAATCCTAAACTATCAGACCATGCAATTGCAAAATTTCCATCTATTTTTATAACATCATTTTCTAGTTCAATCTCTACTAATTCTTCTCTTGGAACTGGTGATTCTAATGCTACAATTCCTGAACCAGATAGTTTTAGGTTGAATAATCCCTCTTTACCTAATACTGCTGAAGATAAGTTTGAACGCATTACAACATTTTGTTTTAATCTTGCTTCACATGCTAAAAATAGACCATCATCTAAAACAATTCCACCATTCCATGCTCCAACATCCTCTAATAAAATATGTTTATATGTTGGTTCTAATACCAAAGTTCCTTTTCCTCTATATTTAGGCTTTACTGCACCTTCTTTTGTAACACTACCTTTAATTGCTTTTCCTAAGAAATCTCCTACTCCTTTTACATCTGCAGCAGCTTCTACATTTCCTACCATCCATTGCATTGCACCTGCACTTAATGTATATTCATTTCCATCTAATTCTATTACCAATTGTCTTTTTCTAACATTCATTTTTGCTGAAAAAAAAGCTGTTTCAGCATTATATGGCATAACACTTAAATCTCTTTTATATTCAATGACCTTCATTCCTGCTCTCTCATCTGTTATTTTTACATCATCATTTTCAAATAAATTATTTATTCTATACATTTATTTTCCCTCCTGACTTTTATTACATTTTATCTTATATCACCAAAAATTAAAAGTCAATATAATTTAACAATACTTTCAAATAAAATCTCCGTTCCAAAATTCCCTTTAACTTATCTTCATTTTGCTTTGCCAATCTTACTAATGGCAATCTTGGTTCTCCAAATTTAAAGCCTATCATATTTAAAGCCTCTTTTATTGGAATTGGATTAACCTCACAAAATAAAACATTAATCAACTCTATACACTTAAGCTGATTTTCTATAGCACTATGTATATCTCCTTCAAAATATTCCTCAACTAAATTATGTGTAAATTTAGGTTTTATATTTGATAATACTGAAATAACCCCAATTCCACCTAAAGACAATACTGGCAAAATTTGATCATCATTACCAGAATATATCTGTAAATTATCACCACACAAAGTGGCTATTTTTGCAACTTGTGAGATATTTCCACTTGCCTCTTTTATTGCAACAATATTCTTTATTTTTGACAATTGTAAACATGTTTCTGGTTCTATATTTACACCTGTTCTACTTGGCACATTATATAAAATTATTGGTAAATTAGTACTTTGTGCAATTCTTTCATAATGTTTTATTAATCCATTTTGTGTTGTTTTATTATAATATGGTGTTACAATTAAAACTCCATCAACCCTAACACTTTCAGCATATTGTGTCATATTTATAGTAGAATATGTATTATTACTACCAGTTCCTGCAATTACTGGAATTCGTTTATTTACTTTATCTACTACAAATTTAATTACACTCTTTTTTTCTTCATCACTCATTGTTGCAGATTCTCCAGTTGTTCCACAAACTATCAAACTATCAACATTATTTTCTATTTGAAACTCAATAAATTTTCCAAACTCATCATAATTAATTTCACCATTATCAGTAAATGGTGTACACATTGCTGTTCCACATCCTTTGAAAATAATATCTTTCATCTAACTACCTCCTTGTATAATAATGTTATTCTTTCAAATTAATTTTATGAATCTTGAAAAATTTAAATTATTCATTATATTGTTATAACTACCAATTTAATTAAAATATGGCATATAGTAATCGTAAAAAAATTTGTTAATTTTCTTTACATACTATATGCCATTAAACATTTTACTTAATTGGTTGAACTAAACATTCTTTATCTTCATTTGCTTTTATTACAGCCTTTACACCACTTCCAACAGTTCCATCTAAAATAGCTTCACTAATTGAATCTTCAACATAAGTTTGTATAGTTCTACGTAAAGGTCTTGCTCCATAATTTTTATCAAAACCCTTTTGTAATATAAGTTTTTTTACACTTTCATCTATTTCAATTTCAATATTATTAGCTTTTAATCTATTTTTTACTTGATTTAACATTATTCCTATTATTTGCATAATATCATCTTCTACTAATTTGTGGAAAACTATTATTTCATCAATACGATTAATAAATTCTGGTTTAAATTCTCTTTTTAATTCATCCATTACATCTTTTTTTGTAGCTTCATATTGTTTATTTTCCTCTAATTTACTATCTTCCAATTTTGATGAAAATCCCAGCAACTTTCTTTCAGTAATTATCCTTGCCCCAATATTAGATGTCATTATTACTACTGTATTTTTAAAATTAACAGTTCTACCCTGACTATCAGTTAAACGTCCATCTTCTAAAATTTGTAATAACATATTCATAACATCAGGATGTGCTTTTTCAACTTCATCAAATAATAAAACTGAATAAGGTTTTCTTCTAATCTTTTCAGTTAACTGACCACCCTCATCAAAACCAACATATCCAGGAGGTGAACCTATTAATTTTGATACTGAATGTGGTTCCATATATTCAGACATATCAATTCTTATCATTGCATCTTCATTTCCAAATAAACTTTCAGATAATGCTTTTGAAAGTTCAGTTTTTCCAACACCTGTCGGACCTAAGAATAAAAATGATCCTATAGGTCTATTAGGATCTTTTAATCCTACTCTTCCTCTTCTTATTGCCTTTGCAACTGCTTCTACTGCTTCATTTTGACCAATAACTCTTTTATGAAGTACTTCCTCTAATTTTTTTAATTTTTCATTTTCATCTTGTGTCAATTTTTTTACAGGAATATTAGTCCATGAAGATATAACTTCAGCAATATCTTCTTCATTTAATATAGTAACATTTCTACTAGTTTTATTTTCCCATCTTTTATTATCTTTGTCTAATTTTTCTATTAATTCCTGTATTTCATCTCTTAATAATGCAGCTTTTTCAAAATCTTGTACTAAAATCGCTTCCTCTTTTTCATTTTCAATTTGAGTTATTTTTTCTTCCAATTCTTTTAATTTTTTAGGTCTAGTATATGTTTTCATTTTTAATTTTGATGCAGCTTCATCAATTAAATCTATTGCTTTATCTGGTAAAAATCTATCATTTATATATCTAATAGATAAATTAACTGCAGCATCAATTGCTTCATCTGTTATTTTTACATTATGATGTGCTTCATATTTATCTCTAATTCCCTCTAATATTTTTTTAGTATCTTCAACTGATGGTTCTGTAACAGTTACAGGACTAAACCTTCTTTCTAATGCTGCATCTTTTTCAATATATTTTCTATATTCACTAATTGTAGTAGCACCTATTAATTGAATTTCCCCTCTTGCTAATAATGGTTTTAAAATATTTGCTGCATCTACAGCTCCTTCAGCACTACCAGCACCTACTATTGTGTGAATTTCATCTATAAATAAAATAATATCTCCTGCTTTTTTTACTTCATTTAAAGACTTTTTTATTCTTTCTTCAAAATCACCTCTATATTTTGCACCTGCTATCATACTTGTAATATCTAATGTTACAACTCTTTTATTTTTTAATAATTCAGGAACATCTCCTATTATAATTTTTTCTGCCAATCCTTCTATAACAGCTGTTTTCCCTACTCCAGGCTCTCCTATTAAACATGGATTATTTTTTGTTCTTCTAGATAAAATTTGAATTACTCTTTCAATTTCATCTTTTCTACCAATAACTGGATCTAATTTTCCTTCTCTTGCCTGTTTAGTTAAATCAGAACCAAATTGATTTAAAGTTTGTGTTGAATTATAACTACCTAAATATTTATTATCTGCTAAATCATTTTGAATAAAATCCTCTTCATTAATCACTTTTGCAATTTCATTATATATTTTTTGTGGACTAACATTTAAATCTAATAAAATTCTTACAGCAACACTATCTGCTTCCTGCATTATACCTACCAATAACTGTTCTGTTCCAATGAATTCGCTTCCAATTTTTTTAGCTTCTCTAAATGCATTTTCTATAACTCTTTTTGTTCTAGGTGTAAAACCTAAGGTTTCTATTACATTTGTTTCATTTTCAACAATTCCTATTAATTCTTCTATTTCTTCTAATATTTTTTCTGGAGTAACATCCTGCAATTCTAAAACCTTACTTGCAACACCACTGCCTTCTTGTGCTAAACCATATAATAAATGTTCTGTACCAATATAACTATGCCCAAGCTCTGTTGCAGTTGTATTTGCAATTTGTATGGCTCTTTCAGCCCTATTTGTGAATTTATATTGCATATATAATCTCCTTTCTTTTTTGTAACCTATATAATATCACAAAATCATCAGTTTTTTCAATACTTTTATACCCTATTTTTTTTCTTTTTTCTTAGTCATTTCATTTAATCTATCAGCTCTTTCCTTTTGACCATCTAAAGTCAACCATGCAAAATATGAAGAAACAAATTCTCCATATTTTGTTGTATCTTCTATTTCATTATCATCTTTTTTCACAAAATCACCTCATACAATATATTTTTTTATCTGTTTTAATTATTAACTTAAAAAAAAATCTTATACTTTTTTGAATTATTTTCTTATATTAAAAATATATACATATAATTTTTGATTTCGGTTAGATTAATATTGTACTAATTTTTTATTTTTTTTAATTTTTTCAATTCAAAAAATTACCAGTTTAAAAAAAACATAAATGCACATCATAATATTGAAAAAGCAAGAAAGTTTTTTCAGAATAGTAAATGCACACTTATAGGAGGTGAATATTATGGCAAATTCAAACAGTTCAAATAGAAAAGTTGTTCCAGCAGCAGCTGAAGCTTTAAATAAATTCAAATATGAAGTAGCTAGTGAAGTTGGTGTTAACTTAAAAGATGGTTACAATGGTGATTTATCTTCAAGAGATGCTGGTAGAATAGGTGGTAACATGGTTAGAAAATTAATACAACAAGCTGAAAGCCAAATGACAAAATAATTTCGGATAGTTACTAATTTTTTATGTTAAAAATTATATTTTAGAATAAATCAGTTTTTAATAAGCATATTATATAAAGACAGGAATATTTTTCTTGGTTTTATGAATTTTCAATATTTGTCTATACAAATTATTAGAATATACATAAAGGCAGGAATTGTGTTCCTGCCTTTTGTTTTTATCATTATTTATCCATCCTCAATGTGCATTTGCATAGGTTTTGTTTTATGTTATGTATCCATCTCATAATAATACAAAATATTTTCATTACTATCAAATACCGCCACAGAATAATTTCTAGATGCTCTTTTTTCTTCATACATTTCATTTTCATCATATCTATTATCAGCATCGCTATGTCTATCTAAAAAAAACCAATATCCATTTTCAATTATAGGCATATTCATGCCTTCCTCTGTATATACACTGACACATTCTTGTAACCTCTCTGGCATAGGAAGTTTCCTCCAATGCTTATTATAATTAATTTCTAACTCAATTTTTTTTGCTTGTTCATAAGTAAAATATATCTTTGCCAAAGATTCCCCATCTCCATGAAAACCACCATGGCTATCATTGCTTTCCAATTTCGCTGATAAAGGAATTGCAATTTCTATTTTAGATGAAATATGCATATGTTCACCAAATTTTATTGAAAATACAATATATGAAATTATTATAAACAGAAATAAAATTATGCCTACAATTATAAAACTTATTTTTTTCATCTAATTCACCTCGTAATTATCAATTTTAAAATTCATTTTTTACATATACATCACTAGCTACTTTACTTCTTAACTAACTTTTTGTGTGTTTCCTTTATTGACCGTACACTCAGTCATTTTATTTTCTCTGCTTAAGGCAGTCAATTCATTAAATTTAAAATATATTGTAACAATAAATTTCTCTTTATAAATTTTTTGTTCAAATGTTTTTAAATATAGCTTTTCACTAAAAAAGAAAGACACTTTAATATCTTTCTTTACATTCTATATAATAGTTTTTATTATTTTTTCTGCTTCTTCATTCGATAAATTTGGATTATTATTTATCCAATCTATAACATACTTTTCTGCATATTCAGAAACTTCCTTTGCAGTTTCTATTTGTTCTCTAGTTTCAGTCTTATTGATCATATAAGAATCTAAATAATCACTATCTTCTCTTACAGCATTTGCTAAAGAAATTTTATGTCCTAACTCTCTAGGGAAAATCTTTGTTTTAATGTAGTACTGATTAAAGTGTGCTATAACATCTTTGTGTCTTTTAAAATCTATTGGTTCTAGTGATAATATTGCTCTAATGGAATTAAAAATTGAATAATACGCTCTATTATTTGCATCTTTATAAAACCCTGCATTATATAGTAATTCACAAACTTGTAACTTTTCTTTTCCAGAATTAAGTCTATTTATACATAGACTTATAGATATTTTTTTATTCACTAATTACAACCCCTTCCTTTTGTATATTTGTATAAAAAGGAATTTCGTCTATTCCCAGATTATAGTTTACTATATTATTGATCAATGGAATTAAAATAACATTGTAATCTAATTCTATATCATATGTCATACTAGATATTCTTTTTAAAACTGAATAGAATTCTTTAGGCTTATAATCTGTCAAAACCAATATGTCTATATCTGATGAATTGTTGTAATCGCCTCTAGCATATGAACCATATAAAATGATTTTTTTTATTCTTTTTCCTAGTATCTTCTTGCTTTCTTCCACAAATCTTTCTATCGAGTTTTTTACGTTATTGGGTAGATTATCCATGTTTTTCAGCTCCCTTCATATTCTATTGTAATATAGAATAATAAAAATTTCAATACCTTAATCATCCCAAGCATCATCCTGCCAAGACTTATTCATCTTCCACCTCTAGGTTCATTTTATCAAATATATTTTTTCTGTCACCAATGTGCATGTTATGTATCCAATTCATAATAATACAAAATATTTTCATCACTATCAAATACTGCTACAGTATAATTGGAAGATCCTCTAAATTCTTCAAACATTTCATTTGGATTAAACTTATCATCTGCTTCTGAATGCCTATCTATGAAGAAATAATATCCATTTTCAATAATCGGTACATACATATCTTTATCCATACAAGCACCTACAACCTCTTGTAATCTTTCTGGCATTGGAAGTTGTTTCCAATGTGAATTTTTATCTATTTTTTTCTTAAATTCTATGGCTTGCTCATCTGAAAAATATACTTTAACAACACATTCTCCATCTCCATGAAATCCACCATGGCTATCTTTACATTCTATTTCTGTAGAAAAAGGAATTGTTATTCCTATATTACGAGAAACAGAAATATGTCTCCCATATTTTATAGATAATGCGATGCGTGCTGTAAAAATTAAAAATACACCAATAACAACTATTATTATTTTTTTATTTTTCAACCTACATCACCTCATAACTGTTAATATTAAATCTAATAATTTATAAATACTTTTTATACAACCACTCCCAAACATAGTTGTTGCTATTTTCATATCTCTTTTACATAATAAACATTCGTGCACAACATCACTCTCTAGCTTCTTTTGATTATTTTTTAACTAAATATATTATAACATTTTTTACCAAATTTCTCATTAATATTTTATATAGGATTTGTTGTTTTACCATTTATCCTTTTTATGCAACTTTTAGTCCAGTATCTAATATTTCTTGAACAAATGGATTTCCATTTTCAAAATCTTCTGTTTTAATTGGGTGTGGTTCTATTCTTAAATCTATGTTTTGTGTATACATCATAAGCTCTACTAATAAATCAAATGTATTCTCATCACTATTTATAATAACAGCTACATCAATATCACTATCTTCATTATTGGTTCCTTTTGCATAAGAACCAAATAAATAAACTTCTTGTATTTTGTAGTATTTTGAAATTTCCTCTATATATTTTTTTACAATATCTATAATTTTTATATCAACATTCCCTTTAGCCATGTTCTTACCTCGTAGTTTTTTATCATTGATTCATAATCTCTGTCTGAACTATCAGTCCAATACCTTATTAAACTTATACTATCCATCTTTCCACTCCTTCTTATTATTTATAATTAGTATATCATAATATTTATTTTTTTACTATATTTTTTAACCAAATAAAAAACTAAAGGCCTATTTCACACTATTCAAATAACCCACTTCTATAGAGTAGTCAAATTCAATAGTTATGTAAAAGGGATAAATATATTAACAATGGAGTACAAAGCGCGCAGTTTG
>CANPWE010000034.1 GCA_947581895.1 uncultured Clostridia bacterium
ACAGCCATACTTATCTTGGATTTTTTGACTGCCTCCTGCAAAAGCATTACATAACTATTGAATTTGACTACTCTACAAAGTTTGGTTGTGTAAGAAGTGTTGAATAGTAACATAAAATTACAGTGCAAATATTTTTGATATTTACAACAAAAAGCACGTGTAGTATAATAAAAAATAAATGATAATGATGGAAATTTAGTAATAAAATATGAAATTTAAAATGATAGAGATATATTAAAAAAATCAAAATAAAAAAGAGGAAAAGAAAATGAGTGATAAATATATAAAAGATTTTTATAATGAAATATGTAATAATTTAGAAGGTAATTATAAAATAATATTAGAACCAAAAAGAAATCTAAAAGAAGATTGGATTGAATATGATCAAGTAAAATGGGATTTAGAAGAAGAACTTCAAACTTTAGTAAATAAATTATTACAAAATAAAACTTTAACTTTTGAAGAGAAAATTATAGAAGTATACAAATTTATATGCTTAAAATACATATATGATGATAATGTTTTATTTTTCTTTAGAAGAGATATAAGTGATATTGAAAATGTAAAGTATATAGCTGTAGATTGGTATGGAAGAATAGTAGATGAAACTTGGAAAGAAAATCGAAAAAAACATAATAGAAGAATATGCTATGAATTTGCTAGATATTATGCAAAAGCAATAAATGAATTACTAGATGGAAATGAAGATTTAGAAGCTTGTATGGTTGGAGACAAAGAAAATACACATTATGTTGTAGGATTAACAGGTAAAGAATATAGTGCTATTTTAGATTTAGATGATTTTAATAAAATAAAGGATTTAACAAGATTAAAACTTGGTTTAACAATTAATGGAATAAGAATATTAAGAGATGAAACTGGAAAACTTCAATCTGCAGTTGATAATTTTAATAAAGATAAATTAAATGACTTATTGGAAGTAGAAAAAGCAAAAAAGGATTTTAAAGAAAAAAATGTTATTGAATATTTCAGTAAAATTGTAGAAATATTAAGATCTTATAATATAGATTCACAGGGATTTATGGAATATATGAGGTCTATAATTGAAGCAGAAGGAATTGAAATCGAAAAAATTTGGAAAGAAGTTAAAGGTGGACCAGAAAAAAGATATGTTAGATGTTTAATATTTGAATTTGAAGGAAATACTTATTTATTAGATAGTGTTGAGCAAACATTAAGCAAGATAAATAAAGAAGATTTGGACAAGAATTTGTTTATATTTAATCCAGAAGAAAATGAATATCCTTATTATGGGGGGTAAATAAATTTATTCATTCTAATTTGACTACTCTACAGAATTTGGTTGTGTGAAAAGTATTAAATAGTAACAATTTAATTATAAAAAATTTCAAAAAATGATGATTTTTTTTAAAATATGTAATATAATCAGAAAAGTTAATGGGTATAAATACCAAAAAAATTAAATTAAAAAAGGATGATGAAAAATGGAAAGATTAAGAGGTTTTGAAATTGCAAAAGGTTTTGAAGATAAGGGAATTAATATGCCAGTAAGAAAAACAAAATATTCTGCAGGGTATGATATAGAAGCTGCTGAAGATTGTGTTATACCTGCATTTAAAGCAGGTCAAAAGCCAACTCTTGTAAAAACAGGGTTAAAAGCATATATGCAAAATAATGAATATTTGATGTTATGTAATAGAAGTTCAAATCCATTTAAAAAAGGATTAATTTTAGCAAATAGTGTAGGAATTGTAGATGCAGATTATTATGGAAATCCTGATAATGATGGTGCTTTTATGTATGCTTTTTATAATATGTTTGACAAAGATGTTGAAATAAAAAAAGGTGATGTTATAGGACAAGCTATTTTCAAAAAATATGAAGTATTAGATGGAGATGTAGCTGAAGGAAATAGAGTAGGTGGATTTGGTTCTACTTCTAATTAATAAAAAAATTTTTTTATCAAATTATTTGAAAATTACTTGAAAATAATGCATATTGAGGCTACTAAAAAAAATGGTAAAAGTTTTGACTTTTACCATTTTTTGTGATATAATTGTTAATGTAGTTAAGAAGATAATAAACCTTTATTGACTCATAAAAATGCAAATTGAAAGGAAGTGTCTTACATGTTTAATGTAGGTGATGAAATAGTATATCCAATGCATGGAGCAGGAGTTATACACGCAATTGAAAAAAAGAATATTTTAAATGAGGAACAAGATTATTACATAATTTCAATGCCTGGAGAAGTAAAGGTAATGGTGCCAACACAAAAAGCAGAAGAAATTGGTGTAAGGAATATAATAAATAAAGATGATGTTTCTAAAGTATTAAATATATTAGAAGAAGATGAAACTGAAATGTCAGATAACTGGAATAAAAGATATAGAGATAATATGGATAAAATGAAAAGTGGAGATATATATGAAGTAGCAGATGTTGTTAGAAATTTAAGTTTCAAACAAAAAGAAAAAGGATTATCTACAGGAGAGAAAAAGATGTTGAATAATGCTAAACAAATTTTAGTTAGTGAATTAGTTTTAGCAGAACATGTACCACAATCTGAAATTGAGAAAATTGTTGAAAATAAAATCAATATCTCATTTGAAGAAAACAGATTACATGAAAACAATATAGAAGGAATAAATAATAATATAGTTAGTAAATTTATTCCATTTAATAGTACAGGGACATCTGAAGATTAATTAAAATTAAAAGCGGAAATTTTAAATTTTCTGCTTTTTTTGTCGAATATAAGTTAAATTTTACTATTTATAAAACAAAATTTTAAAAAAAGATAATTAAAAAATTTATTATTGTAAATAGCCTTAACAAGCATTTACATAAATTGTAAATTTATGTAAATGCTTGGAAGGATTTATGAAATTTGCGTCGAATATTAATATTAGTTATATTTATTTTTAGGAAGGGACCCAAAATGATAAGATATAGTGATGATCTTATAGATGAAATAAGAAACAGTAACGATATAGTAGATATTATCTCTCAATATGTAAATTTAAAAAAAAGTGGGAGAAATTTTTTTGGTTTATGTCCATTTCATAGCGAAAAATCGCCATCATTTGCCGTATCACCTGATAAACAAATTTTTCATTGTTTTGGATGTGGGGTTGGTGGAAATGTATTTCATTTTGTAAGTAAAATAGAAAATATAGGGTTCAGAGAATCAATGGAGATGTTAGCAAATAGAGCAAATATAACTTTACCTAGCTCAGATAGTGAACAAGATAATAAAACATCATATTTGAAATCAAGAGTATATGAAATAAATAAACAAACAGCACAATTCTATCATGAAAATTTGTACAAGCCTACAGCTAAAATAGCACAAGATTATATAAAAAAAAGAAAACTAGATAATAATACATTAAAAACATTTTTAATAGGTTTTTCTGGAACATTTAATGAATTATATCAAACCTTAAAAAAACAAGGCTTTACAGATGAAGAAATATTAGCATCATCATTAGTAAACAAAAATGAAAGAGGAGAGTTTATAGATAGGTTTAGAAATAGATTAATGTTCCCTATACAAGATGAAAGAGGGAGAATAATTGCATTTGGTGGAAGAATATTAGAAGATAATAAAATTCAAAATGTAAAAATGCCTAAATATATAAATTCCTCAGAAAATATAGTATATAGTAAAGGTAGACATTTGTTTGGTTTATATGCTGCTAAAAAAGAAAAAATAGACAAACTTTTAATAGTAGAGGGCTATATGGATGCAATATCACTTCACCAAAGAGGAATAACAAATGTAGTTGCTTCTTTAGGAACAGCTTTAACAGAAGCACAAGGCAGATTACTGCGTAAAAATAGTCAACAAGTAATAATAGGCTATGATTCAGATGGTGCAGGACAAGCTGCTACTTTAAGAGGACTAGAAATATTACAAAATTTAGGTTGTGATATTAGAATTTTACAGTTAGAAGGTGCAAAAGATCCAGATGAATTTATATTAAAATTTGGACCTGAAAGATTACAAAAGAGCATAGATAATGCAATATCATTAGTTGAATATAAAATAAAAATATTAAAGAAAAATTTAGACTTAAATCATCCTAATGATAAAATAAAATTTCTAACTGAAATAGCAAAAGAACTTGCTAAAATTAATAGTGATATTGAAAAAGAAGTATATGTAGATAAAATAGCTCTTGATTATAAGATATCAAAAGAAGCGATATATGCTGAAATAAACAAATTATTATATGGAAAAAATCAAAATGAAAAAATACTACAGAAAAAAATACCAGTAAGACATGATATTAAGCCACAATTAAAAATAGATAATGATGCAGTTACTAAAAAAGAAAATATGATAATATATCTTCTTATAAACTATCCAGAACAATCATATAACAGGTTAAAAGATAAAATAAGTTATGAAAATATCAAGAATGAAAGAAATAAACAAATAATAAAAAAAATGTATGAAGAATTAGAAAAAGGAAATAGTATTAATAATGTATTAGATTTATTTCAAGATGATGATATTATAAATTTTTTAACATGGGTTATGGCATATGATTTTGAAATAGTTGAAGTAGATAAATGTATAGAAGATATTTTAAATAATTATGAAAAAGATAAACTAGTATCAATGAGAAATGAAATTATACAAACTCTTGAAAATACAGATAATTTAACAAAAGAAGAAATAGCTATTTTAGAACAAAATTTAAGTGAAATAATAATAAAATTAGCTAAAATAAAATAGGAGGTAGAATTAATGAAAAAATCTGAAAATGATGAAATAGAAATGATACAAAAAATAGAAGTGCCAAATGTAGTTGGAAAAAAAGAAGAACAAGCAAGAAAAGAATTAGATAGATTTGATGTTATTTTTAAATATGTTAATGATGAAAAAAAAGATAATGGTGTAGTTATAAGTCAAAGTATAAAACCTAAAACAATAGTAGAGGAATATTCAATTATAATTGTAAGAGTAAATAAAAAACAAGAAAATAATGAATTAGACAAAGAAAAAGTAATGAATATAATAAAAAAAGCTCAAAAAGAAGGAAAAATAACATATGGAGAATTAGCTACACAATTAGGAGATGCAAATACAGAACAAATAGAAGAAGTATTTGATACATTTGAAAATATTGGAGTTAATGTATTTAGTGAAGAATTAGAAGAACCAAATTTTGAAGATTTGGAAGAAGTTGAAGAAATAAAATTAGAAGAAATTGATGTAACAAATTTTGATGGAGTTAATATAGATGATCCTGTTAGAATGTATTTAAGAGAAATAGGAAAAATTCCACTATTAACATATGATGAAGAACTAAGTTTAGCTAAAAAAGTACTTGAAGGTGATGAAGAAGCAAAACAAAAACTTGCTGAATCAAACTTAAGATTAGTTGTAAGTATAGCTAAAAAATATGTTGGTAGAGGTATGTTATTCTTAGATTTAATTCAAGAAGGTAATATGGGACTAATAAAAGCTGTTGAAAAATTTGATTATACAAAAGGTTATAAATTTAGTACTTATGCAACATGGTGGATTAGACAAGCAATAACAAGAGCAATTGCAGATCAAGCAAGAACAATAAGAATTCCAGTTCATATGGTAGAAACTATTAATAAATTAATTCGTACTTCAAGAGACCTATTACAAAGATTAGGACGTGAACCTACACCTGAAGAAATTTCAAAAGAAATAGAATTACCAGTTGAAAAAGTATTAGAAATTCAAAAAATAGCACAAGATCCAGTATCATTAGAAACACCAATAGGAGAAGAAGATGATAGTCATTTAGGTGATTTCATACAAGATGATGATTCACCAGCACCACAAGACTCTGTTGCATATACATTATTAAGAGAACAATTAGAAGAAGTTATGAATACTTTAACACCAAGAGAAGCAAAGGTTTTGAAACTTAGATTTGGTTTAGAAGATGGAAAAGCAAGAACTCTTGAAGAAGTAGGAAAAGAATTCATGGTAACTCGTGAAAGAATAAGACAAATAGAAGCAAAAGCATTAAGAAAATTAAGACATCCAAGTAGAAGTAAGAAATTAAAAGATTATATGAATTAATTTTTGAAAATCACGAATTATTTTTAATTAAAATATTAAATATAAAATTATAATATAGTATAATTTTAATGATTGTACAAAAATGATATTGTCATTAGTGATAAGTCTTGCAAAAGGAGAGAAACCTAATGAATATTACAAAAGAGGATCGTTTAGCATATGCTCAAGTGCTACAAATAATTAGATATTTAAATGAAAAAGAAAGAGAAAAAATCCCAAATGAAGTAATAAATAATTACGAAAAATATAAGGAACCAAATTATAAATTTGAATACAACAGTAATATTGACTTAAATGAGCAAATATCAGAGAAGACGAAGGTTATTATTGCTGATTTGTTTGTTAGATATGTAGCATCATATGAAGATAGAAAAGAAATATACGAAAGAGAGAAAAAGCAGTATATTAAGGAAGAACTTCAAAAAAGAGCTAACTTAAAATTAAAACCATTATTTGAGGATAATAACAAACAAGATTCTATAACAGATAAAAACTTACCAGTAGTTGTAGAAAAAAAGTCTATATTTAGGAAAATAATTCTGAAGATAAAAAGTTTATTTATAAAAAATTAAATTATAAGGATGAATAATTATATGAGAAAGCCAAAAACAAAAGATTATATATCAAAATTATACTATGCATTAGAAAAAAATAATTCTAATGTAGAAAGTGAAATACAAAAGTATTTTAGTGAAAATATTGATTATACACAATACAATATTAAAGAGCAATTTGTAACTAGCAGGGAAAAAGAGGAACAAGAATTAATAGAAAAAAAATCACCATATGCTATACGCTTTTTTAAACCTTATGTTAATGATAATGCTATGAATATTGCAAATGGCAAGATTCCAAAATTTCTTAAACAAAACATAAAATCATATAAAGAAAAAGTAGAATCATATGATGATTTATCCCCAAAGGAGCAATTAAAATTAGAGGCAAATTTATACAAAGAATTAACAATTGCATGTGCTAGATATGTAAATATTTTAAATAGAAGAAAATATTCAGACAAAAGAGACATGAAAACAACCTATCATACTAAGCATGTATATATAGCAAAATTTATTAGATTTGCAATGATTTATAATAAAATGGTTAGTCCTAATCAAAGGTTTGAAATGGGAATATTAAAAGATATAGAAGGAAAATATGTATTGAATGCAAGTATTCCGGGGTTCTCAAGACTATCTGTACATATGGGAGGTAGCTATAACAATACTCGTCAAATATTAGAATATGTAGAAGAAATTAATAAAAAAGAGATATTTCCAAGAAATAGAGGAGGATCTATTGATGTAGAAAAAGCTATTTCTGGCGATAATTTTTCCTATTCTTTACCAGATTTTGGAATTAATAATACAGCAATTATAAACAAAGCATGTACTGACGAAGCAAAAGGATATATTAAGCATATGAAAGAAATAAAAAACAAAAGTGATTTTCAATCAGAATTAGAAATGTTTATAAACTTACAATGCTCAGATCTTAATGATAGAGAACTGTATTTTTTAGCTGAAAAAGCGGGATATATGAAAGGACATTTTCAAGTTTTAACTAATGAAATAGAAAAAAGAAGCATTCATAAAGGAAATAGTGAATCTCTATATATACAAAGTAAATTGAGTGAATGTGAAGGTGATAAAAAAAAGCAACAAGATGAATTAATTAAATTATATGAAAAATATGTAAAGGATTATATTTCAATAGCTAATATTAATAAAGATATTAATGAAGATATTAATGAAGATATTAAAATATATATGGAAGGAAATGAAAAATTTGTCGAAATATTAAAAAAGGAAAATATGTTGAATGATTCTATTTCAAAAGAGATAAATAAAAAGGTTAGTGAATACATATCTCCTATAATAAATAATGCTATAGAAGATGAAGATTTTTTTGAGTCATTTATGTTAGCAGATAATAGTAAAAACAAAGAATTGTGCTGTATGGATCTCGATATATTTAAAGTAATATGTAAGTATGGGGAATTTGAAGATAGATTTCGTTTTTTTGTAAATTACTTTAGAGAAATGGAATTAAATGAAGTGACAGAAAAAGAAGAAAACAATACAAAAATAGAAGAAATTTTAAGATCCACTGATGATGAAAATGAAATAAATTCAAAATTATTTGAACTAGTAAAAGAATTTAACTCAGAAGACAATAGTAATAAAGAAGAAGAATTTTTAAGAGGGATTAATGATTTATATAAAACTCACCAGAGCATGGAATCTAAGGTAAATCGTCCTTCTGATTTAGAAAATGCTCTTTTTGAGTTAGGTATAAGTAAAGAACGGAATAGACAAATTCTCGCAAGATACAGATGAAAATCAAAAAGAAAGTCAAGAAGAAAGTCAAAAAGAAAGTCAAGAAGAAAATCAAAAAGAAAATCAAAAAGAAAATCAAAAAGAAAGTCATTCAGACATGTATGAACAAATGAATAAAGTAACTAGAAATGTTAATCCAAAAGATAGAGAAAACATTATAAAACCAGATAAGAATGAGAAGAAAAAAAATAGAGAATAATATTAAAAATTTTACAAATTTGACAAAAAAATAAAAAAATGGTATAATAAAAAATATACTTCTGAAAGGAGATGCTATTGCATGGAAAAAGAAATTTTGTCTATGCAGCAGAAAATTATTGCTGAGATAAGAAGACAAATTCAATCTGTACCTAAAGGTACAGATCCAGATACATTATCTCTTAGTGAGATAGGATATTTGGAAAATGTAAGCAACATTTATGAATTATATGAAAACTTATATAAATGTGAAAGCTTACAAGACTATCAGGATCTTCTTTATCGAATTCAGGCATTGGACTTGTAATTCATAAAGCAATCAAACCCACATCACCGTACATTTAGTTTAAATGTTTGGTGATTGTGGGTTTTTTATAAAAAGGTTAACATAGCAATTTTTTTTAAAATTTTAGATTATATGAATTAATTTTTGAAAAATACTTGATTTTTTATTAATTTTATGTTAATATATATTATATGTTTAGA
The DNA here is from genome assembly GCA_947581895.1 of uncultured Clostridia bacterium. GTDB lineage: Bacteria > Bacillota > Clostridia > TANB77 > CAG-508 > CAG-492. The sequence continues at coordinate 9,079 of CANPWE010000034.1, forward strand.
TTTATAAAATCGGAGGTTGAATTTATTATGGAGAACCAAGCTAAAACAGGAATGACTATATTAAATTGTATAAAACAATATGCAAGTTATATAAGAGAGTTTACTAAAGCTCTTGTTGGTAATGATGAAGAGCTTATTAATGATGTAAATAGTATTCCTGATATAACTGAATATAAAAACAAAAATATTAATAATCAAGATATTCAAAAAGATATAGAAGAATTAACTAAAATTCAAAAAGCTTTAGATAAGAAAAAAGAACAAGTTCAAAAAGCAAAAAACGGTAGTTTACAAATAAAAAATCAAGAAACAAGAAATAATAAAAAACATAAAGTTATAGAAGATAAAGAAAAAGAATAAAAAATTAAGAATTAACATAAGTGTTAATTCTTAATTTTTTATTTTCCATTTTTTATTTCTCATTATCTATTATTATAAAAAACTTTATAAAATAAAAAAGAGCTGTACTTTTACAACTCTATTTTTGGTAGCGAGAAGTGGATTCGAACCACCGACCTGCCGGGTATGAACCGGATGCTCTAGCCAACTGAGCTATCTCGCCATGTGCATGAACAAGTATTATTATAATGTTTTTTTATATTATTGTCAATAGAAAAATCAAAAAAAATATGGAATATCCCATATTTTTTTGTAATAAATTTATGATTTAGTTAATTTTTCATATTCTTTACACTTAATTCTATAATCCATTTGTTGAGTCAAATATTTATAATACATATATGCTTGTTCATATTGCATAATAGGGTTTATCATTGGTGATTCATACATTTGAGAATCAAAATTATTTTCATATGGGTTAAAATTACCTGAATTTGTAAAATTATTAAAATCCATATTTCTATCCATTACTAAAGCTCCTTTCAAAGATAAATCTATTTAATTAATATATATTTATAATTAATAAAAATATTACAATTTATACATAATTTTATATATTTTGTAAACTATAAACTAGTAATATCAAAATACAAAAAGTCAAAATTATTCAAAATAATAAATGTATAAAAACCAGCAATAAAACCTTGCAACAATTTACCAATTAAATATGGTTTCATTGATAAATTATTTTTTGAAGCAATACTAAATATTTGCAAAAAAATTGAAAGTCCTGCAAATCCCAATAAAAATGCAGATATAATAATTTGGATAGACATATATTTAGTATGTATACATGATACAGAATTTAGTCCATTAGTAAGTTCTAATAAACCAGTTAAAATACACTGCCCAAATTCTGAAGGTATATTTATATAACTCAAAATATTACTAATAGAATCTATAATATTCAAACTATTTAATATAGATATAATAATTGAAAAAAGCACAATAAACCCACCAATTAATAAAATAGTAGAAATAGCATTAGTTATACTAACACTTAATATTGAACCCAAATCTGAAATATTATATGAAGTATTATTAAATGTATCCCTATACCCTCTATAAAACCTTTTCCAACCATGTTTACCTTTTTGAGTTCTATTTTGTATATTAATATTTCGACAATGACTTTGACATTTATTTATTCTAAAATTAGAACTTTTAGAATTTGAACATTTACTATCTTTTCTACTAAAAAAACCAAAAATCATTCCAACTGTCAAACAAGCCAAAATATGAGTAACAAATAATATAATTCCAATTGTACTATCCCCAAATAAGCTTATACCAACTGTACCAATAATAAAAAGAGGACCAGAATTATTGGTAAAAGCTAACATTCTTTCAGCCTCTTGTTTACTACAAGTACCCTCATCAATAAATTTATTAATAATTTTTGCCCCTACAGGATAACCACTAATTATTCCCATAATAAAAGCATAACTACCTTCACCAGGAACATTAAATAGAGGACGCATAAATTTATTTGTTAATTTTCCAAGATAATAAGGTAGATTTGTATAATTTAACAATTCTGTAGCAATAAAAAAAGGAAATAATGATGGCACAACATTTTTTGCCCATAATGTTAACCCATTTCTAGCTGCAAATAAATTAGTATTAGAAAAAACAACTAAAAATACTAAAAATAAAGTAAAAATTGTTGTAAGCAAATTCTTTTTGAATATAAATACAAAAAATTTACGAAGTTTCATATATGCTCCTTTTATATGTTTTTATCTACCAAAAGGTTATGCTTGGACTTATACAAATAGAACCGAAAATTAAATACATATTATTAAAACTATGTCATAAAAATATATCAAATAACAAAAGTCTGTAGAGTAGTTAAATTCAATAGTTATGTAATCCAGGAACATATATTAATATGCAGTGGAGTGCGCAGTTTGGCGCTCCCAATTAACGTCTTCCACAAAACCCAAGCGCCAGCAAACGAACGGAATATTAATATATGTTCCTGGATTACATAACTATTGAATTTGACGGCCTACTGCAAAAGCACTAACCACTAACCCAAATGCATGAAAAATGCACAAATATAATTGACTAAAGAACATTTTTTTGGTATAATAATAAAAGGTTTAAATTGCAATATCTTTAGAAAAATAATGAATTATTTGAAAGGAATGAAAACAATTGAATATTCTAACAAATGAATTAGAAAATTCAAAAAAATTTTCAGAAGTACTTAATCATATAAAAACACAAAAAAGCCCGATAACTTTATCGGGCTTATCTGACATGGGTAAAACACAAGTAATATCAGCCTTAAATAACAGTCTAAATAAAAATATTTGTATAATAACATATAATCAAATCCAAGCCAAAAGACTATTAAAAGACTTAAAATATTTTAATCCAAAAGCTGCAATATTTCCTAAAAAAGACCTAGTAACATACGACTATATAGCTGAAAGCAAAGATTTACCATATGAAAGAATAGAAATTTTAAATGACATCCATAAAAATAAAATAAATATATTAATTCTCACAATAGAAAGTCTAATGCAAGACATGATTCCAAAAGATGTCTTATATAAAAATAGTATAAAAGTAAAAATTGGAGACAGTCTTAGCATAGAATATTTAAAACAAAAACTACTTGACTTAGGCTATGAAAGAAATGAATTAATAGATGGAAGAGGACAATTCAGTATAAGAGGAGGAATTGTTGATATATCAATTTCAGAAAAACAAGGTGTAAGACTAGAATTTTGGGGAGATGATATAGATTCAATAAGAAAATTTGACGTAATTTCTCAAAGGTCTACAGAAATGCTTGAAGATTTTGAAATAAACCCTTCTCATGAATATGTTTTAGAATATGGATTAGATGAAGTAATAAAAAACATCGAAGAAGCGGAATACACCAATAAACAGAATATTAAAGAAGATATAGAAATAATACGCTCAGGAGATTATATAAGTAAAATAGATAAATATTTTAACAGCTTTTATAATAAAAAGTCAAATATTTTAGAATATTTAGATAAATTTGTAATAGTTTTAGATGAATTTGGAAAAATAAATCAGAGAGTTGATAATATCAAAATTGAAAATAAAAACCTAGTACGAACTTTATTGGAAAAAGATAAAAGTGTACCAGATGTCATTAATAATATTAACAATTTTACAAATCTTTATGAAGAATATTTAAACAATAAAGAAATAAACAATATTAATGAAACTGAAAGAAAAGAAAATCCATATATATTCATATACAAAGATGATATGGTAAGCAAAAAAATTACAAATACAATCTGTAATTTTAATTATAGAGATATTCTATTTTATAAAAATGAGATAGACAGTTTATGTTCAACTCTTCAAGATGCAATAAAAAATAAAAAGAAAGTTTTAATTTTAGGTGGAAGTGAAGAAAATGCTAAAAAAATAGGAATTTTATTAAAAGATAGAGAAATAGAATCCACATATATAAAAAAAGTAGAATCTTTGGAAAAGGGAAAAATATTAATAACAACAGGAGCTTTAACATCTGGATTTGAAGCATATGATTTAAACCTAATAGTTATATCAAGTGAAGATTTTTTTACTAGTATTCCTGTAAAAAAGAAAAAAGTAGCCAAAGATTTTAAAGAAGCTGAAAAAATAGTATTTGCAGATTTAAGAATTGGAGATTATGTAGTTCATCAAACACATGGAATAGGACAATATATTGGGGTAAATACTATTAAAGCAGATAATATTATAAAAGATTATGTAAAAATTAGATATAAAGATGATGATATTTTATATGTTCCAACAACTAATATGGATACAATAAGAAAATATGTTGGATCAGACGGTATACCTAAAATCCACAAATTAGGTGGAAAAGATTGGTCAAGGGTAAAAACAAAAGTAAAAAATAATTTAAGAGAAGTAGCAAAAGAATTAATACAATTATATGCTAAAAGACAAAAAATTTCAGGTTATGCATATAGTAAAGATACAGAGTGGCAAAAACAATTTGAAGAAAATTTTGAATATGTTGAAACAGAAGATCAGTTAAAATGTATAGAAGAAGTAAAAAAAGACATGGAATCTTCAAAACCAATGGATAGATTATTATGTGGAGATGTTGGTTATGGAAAAACAGAAGTTGCTATAAGAGCTGCATTTAAAGCTGTAATGGACCATAAACAAGTTGCATATTTAGTACCAACAACAGTTTTAGCTAATCAACAATATGAAGAATTTAAAAGAAGAATGCAAGATTTTGCAATTAATGTAGAAGTTTTAAATAGATTCAAAACTAAAAAAGAACAAACACAAATTATAAAAAAATTAAAACTTGGTGAGATAGATGTTGTAGTTGGAACACATAGAATATTAAGCCAAGATGTTGAGTTTAGAGATTTAGGGTTATTAATAATAGATGAAGAACACAGATTTGGTGTAAAAGATAAAGAAAAAATAAAACAACTAAAAAATAGTATAGATGTATTAACAATGACAGCAACCCCAATACCTAGAACTTTGCATATGTCTATAGTAGGTGTTAGAGATATGTCTGTTATATATGAGCCACCACAAGCAAGAAAACCAGTTCAAACATATGTATTAGAATATGATCAAGATGTTATTAAAGAAGCAATTACTAAGGAATTGGAAAGAAATGGTCAAGTATTTTATTTATTTAACAATGTAGAAAATATAGAAAGAAAAGCAATGGAAATATCTAATCTTGTTCCAGAAGCAGAAGTTAGTTTTGCAGATGGACAAATGACAGGTAAGGAAATTGAAGAAATAATGTCTGATTTTATAAATAAAAAGACAAATGTTTTAGTATGTACTACAATCTTAGAATCAGGTATAGATATACCAAATGCTAATACTATAATTGTAGAAAATGCAGATAGATTAGGTTTAGCACAATTATATCAAATTCGTGGAAGAGTTGGAAGAAGTGATAAACAAGCATATGCATATATAACATATAAACCAGATAAACTATTATCAGAAGTTGCAGATAAGCGTTTAAAGGCAATAAAAGAATTTACTGAATTTGGCTCAGGTTTCAAAATTGCTATGCGTGATTTAGAGATAAGAGGTGCTGGGAGTTTACTTGGAGAAATTCAACATGGTCATATGGAACAGGTTGGTTATGAAATGTATTGTAAATTATTAGATGAAGTAATTAAAGAAATGCAGGGAATTGAAGTTCAAGAGGAAATTGATGTACAAATTGATTTGAATATTTCAAGTTATATTCCTGATGAATATATTAGTGATTCAAGTCAAAAAATTGAAGTATATCAAGATATTGCATTATGTAGAAGTGAAGAAGATATTGCAAATGTTGTTGATGAATTAATTGATAGATATGGAAATATGCCTCATGAACTTGATAATTTATTAGATATGGTTAGAATAAAAGAACTATGTAGAAGATTAAATATTTTAAGACTTATTAAGAAAAATGGGAATTATGTATTTTATTTTGATTCTAATAAATTTGATTTTTCGATTGTTGATAAATTACTTAAAGAATATAAAAATGCAGTTAGTTTTTCACCAGGAAAAGATCCATATGTTACTTTAAAAGGTAAGGCTAGTGATGATGTGGGACAGTTAGAGGAAATCAAAAAGTTTCTTAAAAGTATAGTAGAAAATAATAAAAATCAAACTATTTTAAAATAATTACAATCAGAAATAATGTATGACAATATTTAGAAAATAAAAAGGAAGGAGTTATTTGAAATGCAAGTGATAACTAGTAAAGATAATGAGGTTGTTAAGAGTATAAAAAAATTGAAAGAGAAAAAATTTCGTGATGAAAAAAATCAATTTATAGTTGAGGGAATAAAACTTGTAGCAGAAGCAATTGAAGAAAAAAGCAATATAGATAGTGTAGTAGTTTGTGAAGATTGTGTTAATAAAGGTTCTATAGAAAAAAAATTATTATATGAAATTGCTAAATTTAATTGTGTATATGTTACAGAAAAAATATTTGATACACTTACAGATGTTTCAAATCCTCAAGGGATTTTAGCTGTTATAAATAAAGAAAATGACAATAATAAAATAGATTATACTCAAGATTTCATTGTAGCATTAGATGGAATTCAAGATCCAGGTAATTTAGGAACTATATTAAGAACTGTAGATGCTGCTGGATTAAATCAAATAATCCTTTCTAAAGAAACAGCAGATAGCTTTAATCCAAAAGTTGTTAGGTCAACTATGGGGGGAATTTTTAGAGTTAATATGATTAAATCAGATAATTTTATTGAAACATTAAAAGAACTTCAGAAAAATGGGTTTGAAATAGTGGTTACTTCATTAGATACAGATAATAGTATATATGATATTAATTATCATAAAAAGGTAATAGTGATTGGTAATGAGGCAAATGGTATTTCAAAAAAAGTTCAGAATTTAGCTGAAAAAAAGGTTAAAATTCCAATGCTTGGAAAAACCGAAAGTTTGAATGCAAGTGTGGCTGCTGGAATTGTGATTTATGAGTATGTTAGAAACAAGTTGAGTTAAAAAAATGATAATATACAAAAAAGGGGAGTGGAGTTTAAGTACCATTCCTCCTTTGTGTAAGTTTGTATAAAAAATTATAGCTGACTAAAATAGTATTTATCAAATGGTAAATAGTTTTAAAAAGTATTTATTATTTGTTTGTAATATTAGAAATTCCTTCAGGTAAAGCTAATATAGTTTGGGTAGGTAATGAAATAAATTTTCCAGATAATAGTTTGCGTATTTTTATAAAGAATAATTTAAATCTATTTTGTGTGTTAATCTCTTTGGTGGTTAAATTAGCACTGTATTCTAAGTTTCGTAAAGTTTTAGCACCATAGTGTTCATATATTTCTAAAAATTTTTCTTCTTTAATCAAATTTTTTAATTCTTGTGTTTTGTATTTATGTGGAACATATTTTAAATATGCTTCTTTTCCGTATTTTTCGTATATTTTTGCGAATTTGAAGTAAGATTTTTGAAATTCTACGTTTGAGTGAAAAATTTGGTTAAATTTATATTCTTCGTATTCAATTTCATTTGTGATTTGTTTTATTTCGAGTTTAATGTTTTGTTTTAATTTTTTATCCATAATAAAATCCTTTCAATTTTTTTGTTTGATTGTATTTTAACATAAGAAATTTTGGATTACAATATTTAAATTAAGGATGTGTAAATTTGTTTGTGTTTGGTGCTTTTGCAGGAGGCCGTCAAAAAAATCCAAGATAAGTATGGCTGTTGACATATATTATTTTGAAAATGTTTCCCAACAGCGCACAGAGAGTAATAA
>CANPWE010000035.1 GCA_947581895.1 uncultured Clostridia bacterium
TTGATAAGTCCAAGCCAGTAAGCGTACGGAATGTTAATATATTTATCCCTTTTACATAACTATTGAATTTGACGGCCCCCTGCAAATCACCAAACAATACACGAATTTTCACAAACCCCTTGACTTTTACCAATTATTGTTATAAAATAATAAAGCAATTAAATTGAAATATGGCTTAAAGGCAAACTTCTCCCCGGTGGTTTTACTTTGAGTTTCATATATAAATAAATTATATTTTATGAAATGGAGGGTAATTTTTACCATGAATAATAACACTACATATGTTTTAAAAGGAAATGAAATCGAAAGAAAATGGTATATAATTGATGCTGCTAACAAACCATTAGGTAGAGTAGCTACAGAAGCTGCTAAATTATTAAGAGGAAAACATAAACCAACTTACACACCTAACATGGATGCAGGAGATCATGTTATAATACTAAATACAAGCCAAGTTATTTTAACAGGAAACAAATTAGACCAAAAAGTTTATAGACATCACTCAGGATATATTGGTGGTATGAAAGAAACTACAGCAAGAGTTATGTTAGACAAAAATCCAGAAAAAGCAATGATGCTTGCAATTAAAGGAATGCTTCCTAAAAATTCATTAGGAAGACAAATGATTAAAAAAGTAAGAATTTATGCTGGTAGTGAACATGAAAATGCAGCACAAAAGCCAGAAATTTGGAATTTCTAATTTATATTAAGGGAGGAAATAAAAAATGCCTAAAGCAAAATCAGAAAAAATAGTTTTCTACGGTACAGGAAGAAGAAAAAAATCAATTGCACGAGTTAGATTAGTTGAAGGAACAGGTGTTATAACAATTAATGGTAGAAGTATTGATGAATACTTTGGTGCTGAAACTTTAAAAGTTATAGTAAGACAACCATTAACAGCAACAAACACTGTTACAAAATATGATGTTATTTGTAAAGTAGTTGGTGGTGGATTTACAGGTCAAGCTGGAGCTATCCGTCATGGTATTTCAAGAGCTTTATTACAAGCTAATGGAGAATTTAGACCAACATTAAAATCTGCAGGTTTCTTAACAAGAGATCCTCGTATGAAAGAAAGAAAGAAATATGGTTTAAAGAAAGCAAGACGTGCACCACAATTCTCAAAAAGATAGAAATAATTTTATCAAAGCATATAAAAACTCGGAAGTTTTAATACTTTCGAGTTTTTTGTATAATAAAATTTTAATTAAATTTAATATTTACTCCATAACCTCAATTAAATCATCATTAGTAATTTCATTTAAATTATAATATGTTTCAGGTACATCTCCAACAATTACTGCCTCTGCAAGTAGCACTTGATTTGTAATATTTTGTTCAATACTATTAAAAGGAGTTAATATTGTTACATTACAACTTACATTTAGATATATTCTATGTACAGTTTGATTTATTCCAGCATGTGAAAATTGAGAAACCAAATCTGTTTCAATATTACCTACTGTAGACATTTTTATTGGAATATTAGGCCCTCTACCAGAAAGAATTTTACTTCCTGTAAATGTTCCTAACTTTATATAAAATTCTCCACTCTGATAATTATCTAATCCCTCTTGTATTTTTACAGCCACATCTGATGTTATTGCATTTACTGTACTAATATTCATTTGAATCATTTTTATATTTCCTTGTTCATCTCTAATTACATTAGAAATATCTTCATACTTATAATCTCCGCATTACTACTGTGGCTTGATCATTTGAAATTTTGGTTGCAATTGATTTTGCCATATTAATACATAAAACATCTATAGTTGGCTCAATTGTAGAAATTATCCTATTTGCAATAAATATAGCAATAATTACTACAACTAATGTCTTTATTGATTTTCTACTTATTATTTTTTTAGAAATGTTATTTGAATAATTTCCATTATTGCTATTTGAAATATCTGAATTATTTAACAATCCTTTTCTTTGTTTTTTTGAAAAAAGAATCCTTCTTCTTTTTCTACATCTTGTTTTTCTTAACTTTGGAATTAATAATCTTTTTCTAGAATAAATTTTATCCATTTTCATACCAATATAATACTAGACAAACTTAGGAATAAACAACTGCTGTCCAATATTAATTTTATCCTCATCTTCAATTCCATTAACAGATGCTATTGCTTTTATTGTACTTTTAAATTTCTTAGCAATATTCCACAAAGTATCTCCTGGTTTTACAAAATAAACCACTATACTATAAATATTTTCATCATTATTTTCTAAAACTTCTAAATTATCAATCACTTTTACCTCCATCATTTTTGATATATCACAATTTATTATTAATTCTATATTTGCCTCAATACTTCCATCTGGCATAACTACAAAATCTTGTGTTGAAATATCTGTTTGAGTTATTAAATTTGATGTTGGAGATATTCCTTGACATTCTATATTTGTATTAAATGAAATAGTTTGAGTTTTAATATCTATCATATTGGTTACATTTGATAAATACATAAATTTAACATCTAATTCACCTTCATACATTATTCTATCATTATATATGTTTTGCTTTATTATTCGTGGACATATTTCAGTATTAGATATCTTGCTATTATGTAACTCAGGTATTACTATTTTCTCTTTTATTTTACAGGTATTTTTTGCATTTTTCTTGTCTTGCATTACTGTAATATTTTTTTGATTAATATTTATGCTCTCTGATGGACTATATAAATCTTGAATTATATTTAGCTCTTTTTTCTCATAAACATTGCAAAAAATTTCAAATTCAATTTCAACATAAATTGAATGTTCTTCTGATGAATTTGGTTTTACCAAAATATTTTTTACTTCATAATTTAAATTACATAAATTTTCATCAGAAATATTCTGCATATCTATAAATCCCATAACAGGAATTTGCCATTTAACTTCATTTACTCTATTATCATCTGTTAAATATACAATATTTACTTGTAAGTCTGATTTAGCTAGAATTTTATTATAACTAATTTTTATTTCCTTGTTTGTTAGATTAATATTAAACTTTAAAATTTCTACTAGATTATCTGTGTTTTGTATGTTTATAGTATCTTTTGCATACACTTTAGTATTTCCTGTACCAAGTAGTGAATCTATAGTTGTCATAGTATTTAAAATTTGAATATCTTTTCTATTTTCAATTTCTTTTATAAACTCTATATTCTCATTAGAATATAGATTAATATCAACATCAATATTTGCTTTAATACTAATCTTTCTACCATTTAGAATCTTACATTCTATATCTCTTAAGTTGATATTACTTTCCATGTTCATATTACTATTAGCATTTTCCATATCTATTACTTTTGTAAAATCTATAACTGTATTTATCCCCCTTATATTGCTTTTTTCATCATCAGCCAAATACATTATATATACTTGTACTCCACCATCAATCCTAATCTTCCCTTCTAATACCTCTTTTTTATAAATACATACTGTTCCATTTGTATTAATAGTACTTAGTATATCTGGTTTTATATCTGGTATAATTGCATCACCTTCAGCAATTATAATTTCCTTTGCTTTTCCAATTATTTGATTTACACTTAAATTTTCCTTTAATGTTTCTATAGCCATTTCTCTACCTCCTTTTTATTTAGTAAAGTATATTTTGTAAATCAGAAAAACATTCCTATTTTTTTTAAGTATAAAAAAATAAAAGATTACTGAAAAAGTAATTTAGATTCTTTTTCAGTAATCTTAACATAATGTATTAATTTTTATATTAAATTATAATGTTGCTTTTGCTCTTTTAGTTTCTTCTGCTAGTGGTGGTAATAATGGATTATATCTTTCTCCATCAAATACTTCTAGTTCAACAGTTCTAGTTAAAACGTCTATATAACTCCATGTTGCATTTCTGTCTTCATTGTCATATTTTACTATAAACATATTAGGGTATGCTTTCTCTATTGTAGCTTGCTTTTCAAACGATTTACTCCTTCCTAGAGACCCTTTAACAATTATTCGTTGTTTATTGTCACTCATTTCTTCAATATCTGCTTTTATATTTGAAATATCATTTTTGCAAATCATTTTACAATCACCTACTTCTTTAAGATACTTTGATTATAGCATTGGGGTAAAATTTTGTCAAAGTCAGTTTGTTTTTATCAAACCTACGCAAATTCAGTATTTTCAACGGTTTTCGGCATTTGTTTCAAGTATATTACATTTTTATCACATTTTTATTACGAAATTATTACAATAATATATGATTATATATTTCATGACTTATATAATATGCATAATTCACATTTCGACATTTTTTTACATAAAATATAGTAGCCTTATGTAAAATGGAGGGGTGTGTTTAGATTGGGTAAAATTAGAAAAGGTGATATTGTAGGCAGAATATCATATGGAAAAGATATTATTTTTATTGTAGATAGAATTATAAAATTAAATAACCATACTCAAATTGCCATTTTAAAAGGGGTAACAATGAGAATAAAAGCTGATAGCCCTATAGAGGATTTAGTTATTATTGATAAACGTATTGTAAAATCAAATGAAAAAAGTATTGAAGATCGATTTCTTATTCATTTAAATAAATATACAAAACGTTTAAAAAGATTGTCTAATTATGGAAAAGTTTTGCATTTAGATGGTGATAATAAATATTCACAAAAATCTGTTAGATGTTATAGAGAACTTGGAATTGATGCCATAGTCAAAAATATATCAGAAAATAGACAGCCTATTGTTGTTAAAAATTTATTAGACAAATACCATCCAGACATATTAATTATTACAGGTCATGATGGTATGATTAAACATGGTACTGGTTTTAATGATATATATAATTATAGAAATTCTGCATATTTTGTAAAAACAGTAGTTGCTGCCCGTGCTTGGGAAAATTATTCTAATAATCTTGCTATTTTTGCTGGTGCATGTCAAAGTTATTATGAAGCACTAATTCAAGCTGGTGCAAATTTTGCCTCATCTCCTGCTAGAATACTAATAGATTTTGTTGATCCTTTAATAGTTGCAGAAAACATTGCAATTACTGATAGACATAAATTTGTATCAATTAAAGATTTTGAACAAGAACTAAGAGATGGCCAAAAAGGAATTAGTGGAATTGGAGTTTATGGAAAAAAACTTTAAAATAATTGACACAAATTAAATAACTTAAATTTGTGTCAATTATTTACATATATTTAATTTTCATTATAGAATTTTTCTTCTGATTTTGTTAGTTTTGTTTTAAATAATCGAGTAATTTTAAAATATCTAACACATTTTAAAGCCGCTTCTTTTACAGCATTACTTTTACTTGTATGAAAATTTGTATAAATTACTTCATTAAAATCTCTTTTTAATTCATAAAAATACATTCTATCAAATTTATTTAATACATCATTATATATTGATAAAATATATTTAGAATCTTTAACATTAACTAATGCTTTTTCCACTATTTTTATTACATCATTTGCATTTAAATGTATTTGTTTAATTACACATATTTTTAGAAGATTTTTTAATAATTTATAATTATTTTCTAAAGAAATAACTTCTTCATTAGAGTTATTTTTTTGAAAATCTACATTTTCTTCTTTATTTTTTTCATCATCACTATCATTATCATTTTGAATATTTATTCCTAATTTTGCATTTTCTAATTCCAAAATTTGATCAACATTATATTCTATAACATCTAATAAACTATATTTCTTCATTTTTTTCTCAATATTTATGCAATCTTTTATTGAATTATCATCAGAAAGTATACTATTTATAACATAAACTACTTTATTCAAATCACTATTATCTAAACATTTAGCAATAAATTTATATGCCTTATCAAAATCTAAATTTTTCAATCCTTTTATATTTTTATTTAATTCATAAATATTTCCAATTCTATTAAAATTCTCATCTAATTCCACAATTACTTCATTAGGATCAGGTGACATATAAATATAATCTACAAGGAATTGTACATATCTAGATATATTTCCATTTTCACTATAAAAACATTCACTATTATCTCTTATAATCTCAAATGTATCTTGATAATTTTCAGGTGATAAATTTTCCTCTAATTTATCTAAAAGAATTTTCATTATGTCTTCAGTTATTTGTACTTTTGAATATTTAAATATTTGAATTGCTTTGTCTGGATAATAATTATAATTAATAGCAACTAATTTCAAATATTTTAAATAATCTACATCACCAATAAATTCTTCATTTTTCATTATATTTTCATTAAATTCCATAAAATAATTTTTATCTGAAAAATTATCTTTATTTTTTTCTAGTAATTTTTTGAAATTATTAGATAAAAACTCTTTTAAATCATTATTATTGTCTATAAATGTTATTAATTCTGAAATCTGTTGATTGCTCCAATCTAATATGTTTTCATCACCTATAATATAACTTGAAATAGGTCTTCCTTTAAACAATTTTTCATTTGTATTTTTTGTTAAATACATTAAAGTTGCCATATCATCAATAGTATAATTTCTTGTTTGTCTTAAAAAGCTTCTTAATGATTTATATTTTGCTTTAAAAAATGGTTTTAATTCTTCATCTATTTCATTATATTTAACTTTTAATTCTTCTTGTTTTAAACTGTATAATTCTGAAAGCTTATCCAAGTAGCTAAAATCTTTAAATAATACATCATAAAATTCTTCAAAATCTAATTGTATTACTGATATTTTTGCTAGTTGAAAATCAAATTTTTCTGATTTTATATAATCTTCATCTATATCTCCATTTTCATATTTATGATAAGCTAATAATTTATTATTAACAAAACAATTTATAAGTTTTTTTACATGTCTTGGTGTAGTTACATTTTTGTATATTAAAATATTTCTAATAACACTTTCAATCACTTTACTTTCACAATATTCATCTATAAAATTTGGTATGTTTTCTTGTACCAAATCTACTGCATATTCTTTAAAAACAGTACTAGGAAGTTGTGGTATATTTATTTTAAACTGAAAGATTTTATCAAATATTTTTTCAAAATTTAAAGGTTTATATTTTGTACTTGCTTTCACTACATTTCTAATTTCAATTGCTTTCTTTAAAATATTTTTTTCAAGAGGTACTATAAAAATACAATTTTCGTATTCATTACAATATCTAATTTCCTCTAATGTTTTTATAATTTTTGCAACTGCTAGTTTATCTATATCTTCTATTATTATTATATTCTTTATTTGTTGTGTATTAGTTTCTATAGTATTAATATCTTTTTTTAAATTTTCTTCTACATTATAATTACTTATATTCAAATTAGTACTTGTATTACTATAAATTACATTATTATCTTTTTTATGTTTATCTTTTTTTATAAATAATTTATAACAAATAATTGCAATACCTGATAATAATACAGAAAATAACATTATTAACCCTATATTTTCCATATAATTTAAATATGTGTTCTCAACAAAAAATATATCATTTATTTTATAAATATTTTTATTTTGAAAATATTCCATAAGTACAAAAAGAACACTTGTTATAAAAAAACAAACTACAAAAGTTAAAATTGTGTTACAAATAGCTAAAATTATTTTCAAGGTTTTATTGTTAATCTTTTTATTAGTATTATTTATTAAATTGCTATCATCTTTACCTTTATTTATATTATTATCTTCATATTGTCCTATATATACAACATTTTCATCATTTATTTGGTTATACTCTTTTGATTGATTATCTTCAATCTTATTGTATTTAGACTCTAAAAAGTCTTTTATTGAGATATTGTTTTTCCAAACATTAATTTCTTCCACATTATAATTTTCTGGATCATTTTTATATTTTGTTGTTAAAAAATTAATTATAGAAGATTTACCTGTTCCACTTTTTCCTATTACAGCAATATTAAAAGGTGGCTCAGTATTATCTATAATTAATTCTATATTCTTAACTAAATCTTTATAATCAAGTTTATCCTCTTCTAATTTAGTTAATTCAACATCTTTAATAAAGTATTTTTTTAATTTACCTTCATTATTCATTTATTCAACATCCTTCCGAATATTTTTATTTACCATATAATTATACCAAATTTTGTTTACATTTTCAATGTTTTCCCAATTTTTTAAGTCCAAATAGTTACTATTTAATAATTTTCACACAACAAAATTTTATAGAGTAGTCAAATTCAATAGTTATGTAATGCAGGAAAATATATTAATATGCAGTGAGTGCGCAGTTTGGCGCTCCCAAATAAAGTCTTCCTCAAAACTCAAGCGCCAGTAAACGAACGGAATATTAATATATTTTCCTGCATTACATAACTATTGAATTTGACGGCTTATTGCAAAACTACTAAATTTCAACTACAGTATCATCTTGAACATAATATTTAGTTCCAATCATTTTATCAGGCAAATACTGTTGTTCAACATAATGTCCAGGATAATCATGTGGATATTTATAACCAACACCATACCCCTCTTTTTCCATTCCCTCTGCAGGAGCATTTCTTATATGCATTGGAATTTCACCTGTATCTTTATTTGCAACATCATCTATAGCTCTATTTATTCCTAAATATGATGCATTAGATTTTGGAGATTTTGCATTATATACAGCAGCTTCTGCTAAAATTATTCTTGCCTCTGGCATTCCCACCATATGAACTGCCTGCATTGCAGAATTAGCTACTACTAATGCATTTGGATTTGCCATACCAACATCTTCTGCAGCTGAAATTACAATTCTTCTAGCCAAAAACATAGGATCTTCTCCTCCATTTATAGCTCTCGCCAAATAAAATAATGTAGCATCAGCATCACTACCACGCATAGATTTTATAAATGCACTTATATTATCATAATGACTATCTCCATTTTTATCAAAAATTGCTTTTCTATTTTGAACACTATCTGCTGCAATTTCATCTGTTATATGAATAAAACCATCTGAATCCATTTCAGTTGTAAGTACTGCTACTTCTAAACCATTTAAAGCTGTTCTTACATCACCATTAGAAACTTCTGCAATTTTCATTAATGTATCATCTTTTATTTTTATGCTATAATCTCCCAATCCTTTTTTATCTATTATTGATTTTTTTAGTACTTTATATATGTCCTCTTTAGTTAATGGATTTAATTTAAAAACCATTGACCTTGATATTAAAGCCTTATTAACCTCAAAATATGGATTTTCTGTTGTTGCCCCAATTAAAATTACTGTACCATTTTCTACAAATGGTAATAATGCATCTTGCTGAAGTTTATTAAACCTATGTATTTCATCTATAAATAAAATACACTTTCCACTTGGATTTAACATTATATTTTGGGCTTCCTCTATTGCTGATTTTATATCAGACACACCTGAAGTTACAGCATTTATTTTTTTAAATTTATATTTTGTTGTATTACTAATAACCTTAGCCAAAGATGTTTTACCACATCCAGGAGGTCCCCATAAAATAATACTTGATAACCTATCAGCCTTTATAGTTCTATATAATATTTTATCTTTACCTAAAATATGTTCTTGTCCTACATAATCTTCTAGACATTCAGGCTTCATTCTAAATGCTAATGGTTCATTACTATTCATCTTTTTTACTCCTTCCTACACATACTTGTACAAATTACATAAACGCGTTCCTTGATTGCTTATATAGCAGGAACGCGTCTTTAATCTCTTATTTTGATAAGTATAGTAATCCTTTTTTAATAAGATCTTCCACACTTAAATCAGATTTATCAAATTTTTCAAATGCACTATCTATTTCTTTTCTAGTATAACCTAAAACTTGTAAAGCTGAAATAGCTTCTGAAACAATTTGACCATTTGATTCATTTTTTGACAACATTTCTTCTAATTCATCTTTATTTGTATCTTCAATAGCTTTTAGTTTGTCTTTTAACTCTAATATAATCCTCTGAGCAGTTTTTGGACCTATTCCTGGAAGCTTTTTTAATTTGCTAACATCATCTGTAATTACTGCTAATGCAAAACTTGATGGAGTTATATTTGATAAAATAATTATTGCAGATTTAGCACCAACACCACTTACTGATAATAATAATTCAAACATACGCAATTCTTCATTTGAATTAAATCCAAATAAACTCATATCATCTTCTCTAACCCTTAGATATGTATGAATTTTAACTTCAGTTCCTAATTCTCCTAATTTTTCTATAGCAGATTCAGACATAAATATTTTGTATCCTATTTTATTATTTTCTACAACAACATATTCTGTTGTTTTTGTTTCTAAAGTTCCTTTTATGTACGCGTACATTTTTTCCTCCTGTTATTATTTATTATATATTATTATTTCTACCTTTATATTTATAAACATGTTTATTCATATCTACATATTTATATAAACTAGCTGCTATTGCAGATGTTAATGGTATAGTTGTTAAAATTCCTATACTTCCTACTATAGCTTGTAAAATTTCAACAACAATCATCTCTAAATTAAATAAATATGATATAGAATGATTACTTGCTGTTAATAATAAAACTGTTGATAATGAACTTCCTATATATGCTAATATAAGAGTATTTGTCATAGTTCCCATTATATCTTTTCCTATAGTTAATCCTGATTTCATAATAGTTTTAAAATCTGGTTTATCTGCTTGATTTGCAACTTCATTAAGTGATGAAGCTATATCTATAGAAACATCCATTATTGCTCCTAATGCTCCAATTAAAATTCCTGCAAATATAATAGCTTTTAAATCTATTGCAGAATTTAATTGTTCCAAATATATAGCATTTTCATCTACAAATCCTGTTAAATTTAAAATACTATTCATTATTTGAGTTAATATACCTGCTACTAAAATACCACCTATACAACCAAATGCTGTTGCTAGTGTTTTTCTACTACATCCATATACTAGTAAAATTGTGCTAAATGTTATAAATGCACAAGTTATAATTGTCCATACATATATATTCTGGCTTCCTAATATTGCTGGAATAAACACTATGAATATTGCTAATACTGTAAAAATCAAAGATATTATTGTTTTTACACCTTTTGATCTTCCAAATAATAATATTAATCCTAAGAATAATATTGCTAACCATATTAATGCTGATGTTCTAGAATATTCCATAAAATACCATGTAGATTCACCTTCAAATGATGTATCATTGTATAATAAGATTTTGTCACCAGGCTCTACCTCTTTTACAGTTCCTGATATATATGTTGATATATTTTGAGTTGCTCTTACTAAATCATCTTTGTGTTCTCCTGATGTTAATTGAGCTTCAAATGTTATATCAGTATTATATTGTTCTTCCATCTCTCCTATTTGAATTGGAGTCTCTTTCCTTTCTAAAATCCTTGTTACTTTAGCTTTAGTGTAATCTGATTTTGTTACTTCTTCTAGTACTTTATTATTTTTTGTTGCTATTCTGTTTCCTATAAAAATATAAATAATTGATAATATTAATACTGCTATAAATACTACTTTTTCTTTCATAAATCTCCTTCTTTCCTTATTTTATTTTAACTATCTTTTATAATAACATAAATGAAAAATTTTTTGTATAAATTTTGCAAAAAAAGTTACAATAATATTAAATTAATATAAAAATGAGGGGATGATATTATGGATATTGAAAAACATTTAATAATTACTGGTAGTTCTGAAACATCTTGGAAAGATGCTATTACTACTGCAATTACTGAAGCTTCTAAAAGTATTGATTATTTATCTACTGTTAAAATTTTAAATCAATATGCTAAAATTACAGGAAATAAAATTTCGCAGTATTATGTAGATTTAGATATATCTTTTGTTATAGATACAGAAAGAAATTCCTAAAATGTAATTAATTTTTCAATTATAAATTTTTATTTAAAATAATGATGAAAGGATGGATCTTATTATGAAACCTATTGAAACTAAACAAGAATATAGTGATTATGTTGATAAAAAATCTCCCAATTCTCCAATTTTAAAAAATTGTTTTAATGCATTTTGGGTAGGTGGTTTAATTTGTTCTATCGGACAAATTATACTTGATTTTTGTTTGTATAAAGGTTTAAATCAAACATCTGCCACAACTGTGGTTTCTATTGTATTGATAGGAGTAGCAGCTTTATTAACTGGTTTAAATTTATTTAATAAAATTGGTAAATTTGCTGGTGCTGGCTCTTTGATTCCAATTACAGGATTTGCAAACTCTATTGTTTCTCCAGCTATTGAGTATAAGTCTGAAGGCTATGTTATGGGAGTTGGTGGAAAAATGTTCACTGTAGCAGGTCCAGTACTTGTATTTGGAATTTGTTCTTCAGTTTT
This sequence comes from uncultured Clostridia bacterium, assembly GCA_947581895.1. GTDB lineage: Bacteria > Bacillota > Clostridia > TANB77 > CAG-508 > CAG-492. The sequence continues at coordinate 12,288 of CANPWE010000035.1, forward strand.
GATTGGTCTTATTGCAACCTTATTTATGTAAAAACTTCTGCAGGTTCTGCAGAAGTTTTTTCGTTAACTCTGTATTTACTCCTTTTTTTGTTATTAATTATTAATTTCAACCAGCTTATCTAAATAAACTGAATAAATATAAGATTTATCTACATCTTTATTTAAAGCCTGCTCTAATGCCTTTTTATATATTTCTAACTGTTTTTTATATTTTTCCACTAATGATAATTCATTTCCTTTTTCAACATAATCAGTTTTATAATCTACTAATACAACTTCTCCAGCCTCATTTATAAAATACAAATCTATAATTCCTTGTACTAATATATTGTCTTCTAATCCATTTCCATAAATTTCATCTGCTGTTAAATTTATATAAAAAGGTTGTTCTTTATACACTTTTTTTGCATTTTTTAATTGCCTAAATAATTCTGATTTTGTGTATGAATACAACTTATACATATTTATTGATTTTCCTTCAATAGGAGTAATTATCTTTCTATATACTAAATCATCTACTAATTGTTGTAACATTTCTTTAGTATATTCTTTTCTTTCATCCAATTTTTGAAAACATAAGTGCATTAATGTACCTTTTTGAGCATTAGTTATTTTTACATCTTCATTTAAAAATTGTGGTCTTGCTATTGCAAATTTTGATTCTGAAGTATTTTCCTCAATTTCTTCTATTGAAATAATCTGTTCATTTTCTGCATCTTTTAATTTTGTAACAGATGTTTTTGTTGGAATAACTGATGAGTCAATATAAATATACTTCCATTTCAAAACTTTAGCAAGTTCATTTGTTTTAGATTTTTCTAATTCTCTTGCCCTATCATTTAGTTTCTTTATAATATTTTCTTCTCCATCTATCAATTCATTTTTATCTAAAACTTTTAATAATTCAGATTTTTTTATTATATTTACCTTCATGAATTTATCAATATTTTCAATATTATTAAAATATACTAACTCAATCCAATCCAAATATGATTTATATTTTTTAAGTAAAACATAATTTATTTCTTTATTATTATTCTTATACATTTGAATTAAACTTTCTTTTTCTTTAAAAGACTTTTCCAAATCTTTTGAAACACCAGTAATTATAAGTTTTTCTTTTGCCCTTGTTAATGCAACATACAAAACTCTCATTTCTTCTGATAATGTTTCAACTTTTGATTGTAATCTTATTGCCTCTTTTGCAAGAGTTGTATATTCAATCTTTTTATCACTATTAATATATTTGGGTCCAAAACCTAAATCCTGATGTAATATTATATTATCATTTAAATCCTGTAAATTAAATTGTTTTCCCATACATGATAAAAAAACAATTGGAAATTCCAAACCTTTACTTTTATGTATACTCATAATCCTAATAACATTTTCATTTTCTCCTATCAATTTAGCTGCTGATAAATCTCCACTATTTGAATGTAATTTATCTATAAAATTTATAAAATTAAATAAACCTTTAAAACTAGCAGATTCATATTGTTTTGCCCTTTCAAAAAGCATTTTTAAATTAGCTTGTCTTAATCCTCCATTAGGTAAAAGAGTAACATAATTGTAGAAATTCGTATCACTATAAATTTGCCAAATGAGCTCATCTAATGACATATATTTTTCTTCATTTTGCCATTTTTTTAGATTGCTCAAAAATATTTCTATTTTATCTTTTAATTCATTATTTTGTGTATTTTTATCATTGTTAACTTCACTATTTTTATCTTCTTCTAATAATTCAAACTTATTTTTCAATGATTCATAAAAAGAAATATTTTTATCATTTCCTCTAATTTCAACTAATTCATTATCTGTAAAACCACCTATACTAGACCTTAAAACCGTTACTAAAGGTATATCTTGCATAGGATTGTCAATTACCTTTAATAAACACATGATAGTTTGAATTTCCATTGATTCCAAATATTCAGAAGACACATCACTAAAAACTGGCATATTCAAATTAGATATTTCTTTTTCAAAAATAGGTGCAGATATCTTAGTTGAACGTAATAATACAACTATATCTTTATATGTTACTTTCCTATAACCATTTTTTCTATCATATACCATATAATTACTATCAATAATCTCTTTTATTTTTTTAGCAACATATTTAGCCTCTAATACAACATCTTCTATTCTTTCTTGGCTTTCTGATGATTCATCAATATCATCATTTTTTTCTTCATTTGCCTCTATACTAGATTTATTAATATTTCCCTCTATATTAGATATATTAATATTTTCCTCATTATTAATATTAGAATTTTTATAAATATCTTCTTCTGGTAATTTTAAATCTATTATATCTAATTCAGTAACTCCTGCAAAATTTTTTATATTATCTTTGATACAATCATCATCTTCATCTAATACATTATCTTCTACTACTTTATCACTTTTTATTGTTTCATTACTCTCCTCTATATGCTTATAATTCACATTAGACTCTATTGTATTTAAAACACCTTTTATCTTTAATTCTTCAGCATGTTCTAAAACTGGAAAATTAGCACCATAATTTAAAAATTCATTTTCATCATAACAAATATCACCTAAATTTGAACTCATAATATTTTCAAAAATTAGATTTGTCAAATTTAGAACATTTTCTCTACTTCTAAAATTTTTAAATAATTGGATTTTCATTCCTTTAGTTATGTCTTCTCCTTTTAATTTATAAGTTGCATATTTTTCAAGAAATAATTCTGGTCTTGCTTGTCTAAACTTATAAATACTTTGTTTAACATCACCAACCATAAAAATATTGTTTCCTTTTGAAACACTTTTTAAGATATACTCTTGAACTAAATTACTGTCTTGATATTCATCAATTGCAATTTCTTCAAATTTCTCTTTATATTTTTTTGCAACATCTGTTTCATAAATTCTTCCATTTTCATCTGTTTTTAATAAAATATTTAAAGCAAAATGTTCAATATCATTGAAATCTATAATATTTTTTTCTTTTTTCTTAACAGAAAATCTTTCTGTAAATTCAATTACTAAATTCTTAATTGAATTTAATATATCATACATTTCAAATATGTCAGAATTAGCTTGTTTAGAATTATAAATTAAATATTTTTCAATTGTTGATGCTACCTTTTTCTTAACACTATCTCTTATTTGTTTTGATTCATCTTTTATATCTAAAACTATTTTTCTATCTGAAGGCCATTTTGCCCATGATAATACTGTAGAACTATTATATGTATTTTCCCAGGAATCTGTGCAATTTTTAATGTTTTCTAATGTTTCAATATCATTACCAATTACTAATTTATATTTTTCTAATTCTTCATATTTTGATAAGTTTTTTTCTACTTGTTTTAATTTTAGAATTGAATCAGTTAAATCTTCTTTAAAATTTTCTAATAAAATCTTTCCCCATATAGTTTCTGAAAAATCATTTTCTAATTTATTTTCTAAATTAAACTTTTCAATTTGCTCATTTAGCCATTTTTCTGGGAATGGACTACTTTGTATAAATCTATAAATATTTAAAATTAATTGTCTTAAATTTTCATCTCCTCTATAATTTGTATATGTATTTAATAATTTTTCAAAATCCTCATCTTCTGCCAAATATTTTTCTTCAAATAAATCATCTATTATCTCTTGTTTTAATAATTCTATTTCAGCTGTATCAGCTACTCTAAAATTTGCTGAAGTATCAATTTCGTAAAAATTATTTCTTATTACATCCAAACAAAATGAGTGAATTGTACTAATATTTGATTTGTTTAGCAAAATAATTTGTCTTTGTAAATCTGTATTTGACGGATTTTCCTCAATTTTTTTATAAATTGCCTCTAATATTCTTTCTCTCATTTCACTAGCTGCTGCACTTGTAAAAGTAACTATTAAAATTTTATCTATATCAATTTTATCATTTATTACTTTATTAATAATTCTTTCAACCAATACAGCTGTTTTTCCACTCCCGTGCTGCTGCTGCAACTAGTATGTTATTTCCCTTCTGGCTTATTGCCTGAGACTGTTCTTTTGTCCATTTTACTTCTGCCACTTTTTCCTCCTTATATACATATTATTTTTTCATATTTTTTTAAGTACTATTATATTTTTCTATCTGAGATAATATCATAATCTTTTTTATTTTACAATATTACAACTTAATGCTACTAACAGGAGTTTAATACTTTTCACATAACAAAATTCTGTAGAGTAGTCAAATTCAATAGTTATGTAAAAGGGATAAATATATTAACAATGGAGT
>CANPWE010000036.1 GCA_947581895.1 uncultured Clostridia bacterium
TACGGAATGTTAATATATTTATCCCTTTTACATAACTATTGAATTTGACGGCTTATTGCAAAACTATTAAACAATAAAGAAAATTTTAATACTACTCTATGACAACAAATCCCTTTTCTTCAACCATAATATTGTAATAGCAGTAACAAGAATCATTGCAACAATTAATATCGCAAACCCCCAAGGATTATTCTGCCAAGGTACACACACATTCATACCCCACAAACTAGCTATTAATGTAGGAATCGCTAAAATGATTGTAATTGATGTTAACATTTTCATAACACCATTTAAATTATTCGAAATTATTGATGCATATGCATCCATTGTTCCATTCAAAATATCACTATATATTTTACTCATTTCTATTGCTTGTTTATTCTCAATAATTGCATCTTCTAACAATTCTTCATCTTCATCATATAATTTTATAATTTTACCTCTTAATGTTTTTTCCATTACAACCTCATTTGATTTTAATGATGTAGTAAAATATACTAAACTCTTTTCTAAATTCAATAATTTTAATAACTCTCTATTTTGCAAAGTTTTCTTTAATATATTTTCAGCAACCTCTGTTTCTTTATTTATCTGTTTTAAATATCTTAAAAATACTGATGCATTTTCATAAAAAAACTGAAATATAAATCTACTTTTTTTGTATGTTGTTATTTTTTTATTAACTGAACGTTCTAATCCAAATATGATTTTATTCTTTTTTAATGAAACAGTAATAAAATAATCATCTCTTACTACAATAAGACCAACTGGCATAGTGGAATATATTTCAGAATCCTGTTCTTTTTCTAAAATAGGAACATCTAATATAAATAAAATTGTACCATCATCTTCTATATCTATTCTGGCTTTTTCTTCATAATCAAGTGAATATCTTATAAAATCATCTGATATATTTACTTTTTTACATACTTCATTTATTTCTTTTTCTGTGGGGGAGACCATGTTTATCCAACATCCTTTTTTTATTTCTTGTTGTTCTGTAGTTAAATTTGTACTTAAATCAGTATTATAAATTCTTATCATTTTTCCCCCTCCTTTTTTATTTAATTTCAGTTAACAAATTTTAGAAATATTGTTTATTTTTTCATCATATTGTAATGAAATTCATATTTTTCTAATCTTTAACTAAAATTAATTACATAACTATTATAACACACCATCATTTTATTAGCAAGATATTATGTTTTCTGTTCTTGTAAACCAGTTATTATTTAACATCTTCTATACATAAATTACTGTAGATTAATTTAATTCAATAATATTTAAATATTGCTTCTTTATAGTTATTTACTAATATTTTTAATTTAACAATTAATTAATGTGGTAAATTTATGTTTATTTTCAAAAATTTTCCAAATTAAAAATATATAAAATAATATATTTGTTGAAAAATATCAAATAAAAACTAAAAAAATATCATTTTGTATAATTTTTTAATAATAGGATACAATAACATATTGAAAAATACTATAAAATGAAAAAGTGATCTACAATATTTTAATTAAGATTAAATATGAATTAATTATTAATACACTTATTTAGGATTGTTATATATATTTATTATAAAATTTTCTACATTTAATAAATTCATTATTTATGAAATCAATCAAAAAATATAATCTTGTTCAATTAAAATAGAAAACTTTTTTATAAAAATAGTATTAACATAATTAACAAGAAAGGAATTGATAAAAATGAAGAAGATAATAAAAATATCTATGTTATTAATAGTATTATTAATGGCATTAATTTTAAATCCTAATTTTAGTAAAGCATCAACAGCTGTAACTAGTGAAGAAGAATTAAAAAATGCAATAGAAAATGCATCAGATGATGAAGTTATTGAATTATCAACAGATATAAAATTATCTAGACCTATTGGAATAACAGGAAAAAAATTAACAATTAATGGTAATGGACATACTGTAACAAAAGATGATGAAACATGGCAAGCAGATGGAGCTAATGGTAGTTTAATTACTGCTGGATCAGAAGGAACTGTAGTTACTTTAAAAAATATTAAATTAACTAATAGTCAAAAATATGGTGCTCAATCTTATAATGGTGCTCATTTAATATTAGATGGAGTAACAGTTTCAAATTGTGGTTTTGGTGGTATAATGGTTAATGCCGGTACTGTTGAAATTAAAGACTTAACATTAAATAAAAATGGTACTCCTAATAATAATGGTATTGAGATTGGTAAAGGAAGTAGTTTACAAACTGGAGATAACATGCCAAAATTAATAATGAATGGTACTTTAACATCAACTGAAGAAGATAATGTTATTTATATTGCAACAAATGATGAATTAACTGAATTTAATGTAGAAAATACAGAAACTTCAACTGATAAACTTTATGTAAGTGGTAGTAAAGTAATTGTTACAGATGAAAATAATAACATCTTGTATGAAAGTAATTCAAATCCTGATGTAACATCTGAAGGTGATGAATTTGTTCCAAATCCTGTATTAACAATTAATTTAAATGGTAAAACAGTTGAAATAACAATTACTGAAGGAACTACTATTTCAAGAGAAGATATTGAAGCAGAAATTGATTTAGATGAATTAGGTTTAAGCAATTATACAATAAGTGGATTCTATACTGATAGTGATTTTACTGATGAATTTGATTTCACTGATGCCATTACAATTGATACTACAATTTATGCAAAATTAGAAGAAATAACAAATAATGATAACAATGATAACAACAATAATGATAATAACAATAATGATAATGATAATAATAACGATAACAATAACAATGATAATAATAATAACAACAATAATAACACTAACAATAACAACAACAATAATAACAATAATGTAACAACAAATACAAAAGATGAAACTCCTAAAACAGGTTATGAAAATTATATACAATATGCTTTTGCAATATTAACTATATCTGTAATAGGAACTGTAGTCTTAATAAAAAATAAATTTTAGTTTTTAAATAATCTAAGAATAACACTAAAAATGTAATAAAAAAGAGAAGTCTGAACTAATCACACTTCTCTTTTACAATATTTTCATTTTGTACAAAATAATATTTAACTTATGGAGGAACTTATGAAAAAAGACAAAAAAATTATTAATGTTTTTATTAGAGCAATATACATAATGTTAGCTTTATTGATTATTGCATCTGTTGCTTATATTTCAAGGTATTATTATGATATTTATATTGCTCAAAAACAAAGTGATTTATTAGATGAAATCTCATTAGATGATAATTTAACTATAGAAAAACAATCTGCAATACAAGAAGAAAACTCCTTAGACAATATCAATAATGTTGATACACCACTTGTTACAGATATAGTTGATACAAATCAAACAAATCAAGAACACACTATAACTGAAAGAATGTTGAAACTTCAAGAATTACAAAAACAAAATTCTGATATAATAGGATGGATTGAAATTGAAAATACTAATATTAATTATCCTGTTTTACAATGTTCAGATAATGATTTTTATGTAACACACAATTATAAAAAGGAAAGAAATATAAGTGGTGCAATTTTTTTGGACAAAAATTATGTATGGAATCCCCCTAGTAGTAATTTATTAATATATGGGCATAATAATCAAAATGGTACTATGTTTCAGGATTTACTAAAATATAAAAATAAAAAATTTTATGAACAACATCCTATTATAAGATTCACTACTAATAATGAAGATTCCTATTATGAAATTTTTTCAGTTTTTGAATCCCAAGTATATTATAAATCTCAGACAGATGTTTTTAAATATTATTATTTTGTTAATGCTAAAAATGAAGAAGAATATAATGAATTTGTTGAAAATTCTAAAAAATCATCACTTTATGATACAGGTAAGACAGCTGAATATGGAGAACAATTAATGACTTTATCAACTTGTGCATACCATACACAAGATGGGAGGTTTGTTGTTGTTGCAAAAAAATTACAAAATCAATAAAAAAATAGTTTAAAAAAGTGAACTGAAATTTTGTATGAAAATTCCTACAAAATCTTCGTTCACTTCTTCATATGGTGGGCAACGAGGGGGTCGAACCCTCGACCTTCTGATTAAGAGTCAGCTGCTCTACCAACTGAGCTAGTCACCCATTTTCTAAATATATTTTGAAAACTCTCTATGTTTTAACATTTTTTATTATACAACTTACACCTTATAAAAGTCAAGTATTATTTTTTATAATTTTTTTAGGATTTTTTTGGAAATTTTTTACATTTTTTTAAATTTTTGTAAAAAATACTTGAATATAAAAATTATTAATAATATAATATTATTAATCAAAAGATGAAAATAAGGAGAGATTTTATGGAATTAGTAAAGGATATTTATTTTAATACTGATAAACTTATTGAAAATACTAAAGTTAAAGTTTCTTATACTGGAAAATTTTATCAGGGAAATAATGAAAAAGTTTATATTCATTATGGTTATGGAAAAAATTGGAATAATGTTAATGAAGTTGAAATGGTAAAAACAGATCTAGGTTATCAAACAGAATTATGTTTATTAGGAGAAGATACTTTAAATTTTTGTTTCAAAAATCAAGATAATGAATGGGATAATAACCATGGAAAAAATTATGTTTTTAATATTGAAAAATTAGTTTCTAATAATTCATGGAAAAAAACACCAAAATCTACAGAAAATAATGTAGTATTCTGGGGAAAAACTTACAGTAAAAATAAAAAATCTACAGATGGGCCTGTTATGTATTGGACATCTGATAATTCCCAAGATGTAAACACAAATACTCCTAATATTACTGAAAATAATTTTAATATTGTTAATAATATGAGACCTATTGCAAATAATACTCCTCAAAGTGTAGATACTGTTATTCAGAATAATACTTCTACTGTTACAAAATGTAATGTTGTACCTCAAAATTATTCAAATACTGAAAAATCTACTACAAATACTTATATAAACAATTCAACACCTTCAGTAAATTATACTACTCCTGTTGGTATTCCTAATATTAAAAATAATACCAACCCAAGTAATAATGTTGATGTTAAAAATAATAATGTTGGAATGTTTACAAAAATTCCTAATACTGAGGTTAATTTGAATGGAACTGTTCCTACTGGATTTAATAAAGTTGGAATAACAAATAATACTAGTCCTATGAATAAATCTAGTAATGTTACAACTAATAATATTCAAACTATCCCTACAAATATTATAAATCCTATTAAAACACAACAACAAACATCAATAATTGTTACTCCAACTGGTTTCAATTATTGGACACAAAAAATAAAAACTACAGTATTGAAATTCTTTTCCTATTTTCCAAAATTGATTTCAGGAAATTATAAAAGAAATATAGATAATACTAATCAAAAACAAAAATAAATAAAAAATCTCAGTATAACTGAGATTTTTTATTTATTTTATATAGACCATCCACCATTTACAGAAATAATTTGACCAGTTGTATAATCATCTTCTATTAACCATTTTACACAATTTGTAATAGATTGTGGATAACCTATTTTTTGTAATGGAATTTCTTGTGCTATATTTTTTAAATCTTCTTCTGTTAATTCTGAATTCATCTCTGTATTTATTATTCCTGGTGCAATACTATTTACCCTAATATTTGAAGGGCCAAGTTCTTTTGCCAATGATTTTGTCATAGCATCTAATCCTGCTTTTGATACTGAATAATGAACTTCACATGATGCACCAATACTTCCCCAAATTGATGATATATTAATTATACAACCTTGTTTACTATTAATCATATATTTTAAAGATTCCTGTGTTGTATAAAAACATGAAGTTAAATTTGTTTGTAACATCATATTCCAATCTTCATCTGTTATGTCTGTAAAAACTTTGATTTGTGATATCCCTGCATTATTTATTAATACATCTAATTTACCAAATTTTTTTATACAAAATTCTATTAGAGATTTTACTTCTTCCCTTTTAGTTACATCTGCCTTAAAAATTTCTATATTTTTTTCTTGATATTTTAATAAATCTTCTTGGATTTTTTTTGCTGTTTGCTCAGATTTATTATAATTCAATATTACATTATATCCATCTGTTGCCAATTGTTTAACAATATCAGCTCCTATCCCTCTTGATCCTCCTGTTACTAATACAACTTTATTTTTATTCATTTGACCTCCTAAAAAGAATATTTTTTTATTTATGGTATGTAAAATTATTTTGTTTTATATTTTATTAAAGCTTTAATTGTAAAACATATTGTCATTATATATAAACATTAACAAACTATCCTATTATATGTTTTATAACAACTGTGCAAGCTAAAGCTATTACTGCTACTAATAATGTTATTACCATTAATGCTATTTGATCTCCTGTTTGTGCATTTGTTACATTTTCTTTTTGATTTGTTTTTTCTTCTGTTTTATTTTGATTATTATTTAAATTCTCTTTTCCATCTTCTAATAATGTCTCAAAACTTCCATCTCCATCTGTATCAACATATGCAAGTAATTTTGTTTTATCATTATTTGCTGTTATTAGAACTTTATCTTTATCTGTACTTATTCCTAATTCTACAGTTTCTTCTAAATCATTTCCTTTTACTATTATATTTTTTAAATCATCACCTGATATTATTGCTCCATTTTCTACCATCTCTAATTTTCCTTCTTTTGTTCCTGTTCCATCAACTGTTATTGTATACCATGGAAGTGTTTTAAATTCATTATTTAATGTTAATTTCATTTCATATTCTTGTCCACTATAATTTGATAATTTTACTGATTTTTTATCTTCAAATTCTGCTTTTCCACCTTCTTGTGTTAATACCCTCATATATGAATCTCCAAATTGCATGCTCGCATCTAATTTATCTGTATCATTTTCTGTTTTTATACTATACCAATCTTCATCTTCTAAACTTATACTATTTCTAGTTACTCTTCCATATGATTCTAAATTATCACATGTTATTGGATAAATTTTACATTGTAGATCCCCTTCTTTTGGACTTATCTTTCCTTTTTCAACACTAACAGTTTGTCCTTGACTATTTGATATTGTTATAGATGATTCTGTAGTACTATCTGCCATTGTATTTTCAAATTCAAAAATTGTACCTTCATTATTATTATTTAACTTTTCTTCTATGTTATATATTTTGTCTGGTGAAAATGAATATGCATCTATTTGATAAATCTCGCTATTTCCAGATGATGAACCTGCAGTTAGACCATAATCATCACAATTAGTTTCTGAGCCTACACTTACACCTTGCATATCACGTTTAATATATATATAGCGTTCATCATAATAATTTGGATCATAAACTGGTATCCTATATTCATATTCACGGAAATTTGAATTATGTGTTTCATAAAATTCTTCACTAAGTTCCTCTGGTTTTCCTGTTATTACAACAGAATGCCCTACAGTTACATTTTCCCCATTACTACCTGGTCTATACCAAAAAAACTCACAATCCAATAATTGTTTACTATTTTTTTCGTATGCACTTTTAACTCCTTCATAGAATCCCCTAATTTCATTTTGATGAATAGTCTCACCATCTTTATATATTCCATTATTATCTTCTAAGTTAAAAAATTTACTTTCAAATATTTCTTGAAATACATGATGAAAATTTATCATATAAATTACATTATTATTATTATTAAGATCATATTCTTTTTCTGCTCCTGCCTGCCAATATGAAGGATTTAAAACTTTGTTTTTAAAATATATAGTTGATATTGCCATTCCTGCACAAGAACCGTCCCCAAGATATTGTTAGATTTGTTTTTTTGTCAACACGAAATTCATCTACATATTGCTCATAGTAAGTTTCAGATAAAAGTTTAGTAATTCTATCTCCAAGATAATATGCATCACCAAAATATTCACTACTATTAAGAAATTTATAATTATCTTCTCCAAATTTAAAATAACCATCTAAATCCACAAAATCTATTCTATCATGTGTATTAGCATAACTTTCTGCTGCAGTTCCTCTATATCCTTTTATTGTTAATTGTTCACCTTCACCTAAACTATCATAATTAAATGGATTCTCAATTATACTTACTGTTCTACCTATAGTTATTTCTTTTAAACGTCCATAAAATACAAATGCATTATCTTTAATTTCTGTAACTCCCTCTGGAACTACAAAAGTATCTGAAGTTCCTCTTCTTGTTGCACCATATAGTATTGTTCTTTCTTTATTATATAAAATTCCATTTTCATCACATGAATAATAATTATTATTTTCATCAATATTTAAAACTACATCAAAAGTTGAAAATGCATGTATAGGCATTGATGAAACATTTCTTGGAATTGTTATTGGACCACCATTTTTCAAACTTACACATCCACCAAAAGCTCCTTCTCTTATTGTTTCTAATGAATCTGGTAAATTTATTTTTTCTAGTGATGCACATTCATTAAAAGCTGATGCTCCTATTGTTTTTATAATATTTGGTAAATATACACTTTTAAATCCACCATTACTTAGTGCATTTTCTGCTATTTCTTCTACTGAATAAAGTTCATTACCTTTTCTTAAATGTTGTGCTATATGCAATTCTTCTTGATTTTTTATTTCATCATTATATCCAATTAGTTTTGCTTTTGCTGTATTTTCGTCAATTTCATATATTAAACCTTGTTCAACAATTACGTTACTCAATGAAACAGTTTCGAAATCATCATCATCCTGTTCTCCTGGATAGTAATTTCCTTTTTCAGTTTTAATTATTTTATCACTATTAATATTATTTTCATACCAAGTTTTCAAGTTTAATGTATCTTTAATTGAATTTGGAGTAGAATCTTTATCTGATACTTTAATTTTTTTATCAGATTCATTATGTCCATATGAAGTGATTTCAGCTCTACATGTTAAATATTTAGAATTACCATTAGCTACTTTTACCTTTAAATTTATTGATTTTCCTTTGTCTTCTATATCTTTACTATCCTTTTTTTCAGATGATTTTATTACATTATCTTTACTTTTTGTATTTGATAATATTTTTGTTGAAACTGAATTAGATTGTTCATCATATTCCCATTCATTAGCAAGATTAAGAGTGTCTGATTTAACAAATTCTAATCCTGGTTGCAAATATACTTTTATTTCATTTGCAAAACCATCTTTATCACCTTCATTATAAACATTTATTTTGTATGTTATGTAATCACCTTTTTTTATTTCTATTGCATTTTTAGGATGTACATAATATGCTGTAGTACCTTTTTTTAAACCTTCTGTATCTATTTGTGGTTCTCTAGAATCTTCATTTTTATCAAAGATTTGTGATGTGATATTTTTACCATCTCTTTCAACCCTTACTATAGAATTACGTAATGCTAAATCAAGTACTAAAGTTTCTGTATTATCCTCTCCGTTATTATTTTCATCTTCGTTATTATTTCCTCCTGTTTTAATGTTTAGTGTTGGATATCCATTATCCCCCTTTATCCAATCACATAAGTCTAATTCTCCTTTTTGGCTTTGTATATTTGCATTTAGACTATTTAATAATTCTGTTTTGTCTGTAAAAGCAACTGCTCCTGAATCTGTAGCAGATTCATCATTATGTGTTACTGAACCATTGTCTTCATAATAACAATTTGATACCTGTTCTTTTCTAGCATCTCCATATATATATCCAATATTCTTCTCATAATTTTTTGCTGAAATATTAGAACTATTATAGCAATTTTCAATTATAGTGGTATATTTACTAGGATTATTTGTAGGTACTTCACCAACTATACCCCCAGTAATTGTATTTTTATCCTCTACAAATTCGTTATCAGCAAAAATATCTCCCTTATTATAGCAATTAATTATTGTATCTGTATATGAACCTGAAGTACCACATATTCCACCTATCCAATTTGCAGCTCCACTTATATTCCCTATATTATAACAATTTTTTATATGTCCACTATTTTCTCCTGATATTCCTCCAATAGTTGCTATCTGAAAATTTCCATCTGTACAGTTAGCTTCTATTTTACCTGTATTATAACATTTACTTATACATTTTCCATTATAATTACAAGCTACTATTCCAGCAATACGATAAAAATCTCCATCAACAATCAAATCTCCATTATTATAACAATTAATTATATCTGCTCTCAATCCATATCCAATTATTCCACCTAAATCTACACAATTTTTACATTGTAGTCTTCCACTATTATAGCAGTTTTGTATTTGCAAATCATTAGATGAGCTATCCACATAATTTCCAACTATTCCTCCTATACGTGAAGATATAGTTTCCTTTGAATATGGGGCTACTTCTATTTCAAAATTTCCACTGTTATTGCACTCATCAATAGATGTACTTCTGGTCTCCCCAACTATTCCTCCTATATTTAGTATCTCTCCACTTTTTAATGATATATTTGATTTATTACTACATCTAGTGATATTACTTCCTTGTGCATATCCAACAACTCCACCAATTTGACTAATTGTTGAATTATTATCACATTTTATATTAACATTACTATGACAATTACTAATTTCACTATTATTCATATATCTTACAATTCCACCAGTATTTTCACCACTAGCTTCAACTGTTCCAGTAACTGTTAAATCTTTAATTTCAGCATTATATATATCTAGAAATATTCCACCTTCACTACTATTAACATTTGTTATTTTATGGTTTTGTCCATCAAATATTCCTGCAAAATTATTAAGTGGATTAAAATTTTTTCCGGCTAAATCTATGTCTTTCGTTAAAACAATAGTCTTTCCTTCATATATAACTTCTTGTAAATCACCATCTCCAAGATCTATATTTGTAATTTTGCCTAATTTTCCTGATGCAAAATCTTCTAAATCTTTATCACTATTTATTTTAATTATATTAGACTCTTGATTTTCACCATTTCTTTCATTATCAGATTTATCACTAGAATTATCCTCTTCCTTCTCTTCATTCAAATTAGAAGTAGTTCTATAATTCTCAGTACTATCAGTTTCTTCCCCTTCAATTTGTGTTGAAACTTCTGTTGTCTCTTCTGTTGAATTCAAAATTTCACCACTAGATTCTGTTGTCTCTTCTGTTGAATTCAAAGTTCCACTATTAACTTCTGTTGCCTCTTCTGTTGAATTTAAAGTTCCACTATTAACCTCTGTTATCTTTTCTGTTAAATTCAAAGTTCCACTATTAACCTCTGTTGTCTCTTCTGTTAAATTCAAAGTTCCACCACTATCTTCTGCCCATACAGCCAGGTTTGGAAAAAACATTTCAAGTATAATTATTATCAATGTAATAAAACATATTCCCTTTTTTCTCATAACATCCTCCTTAAGAAATTTTTGTTTATTATATTTTTTTATTTATTATACCTTTTTTATTTTTTTTGTTAATATGGATTAATTTGGTTAAAGTTTTTGTTATCTTATATCTTTTTAGGGAAGCAGTATTCTCAAGTCTTCTATATAAAATATTAAATTTATATTAAATTTTTGTTACTTTATTTAACATAGATCTATCAAAGCGATTTTTCCTTTATTTCCGGAGGTTTTCTAAAGATTTTTTTAAAATTTTTTAAAATTATGGAAGATGTAAAAAGATTCAAATTTTAAATTTTTTTCACTACTTTATGACAACAAAAAAGCCAGTAATCAAGAATTTTTCAAGACTACTGACAATTAATGGAGCCACTTCTCAGATTCGAACTGAGGACCCCCGCATTACAAGTGCGGTGCTCTGGCCAACTGAGCTAAAGTGGCATTTTTGGTGACCCGTACGGGAATCGAACCCATGTCTCCGCCGTGAAAGGGCGATGTCTTAACCGCTTGACCAACGGGCCATACATAAATTATTTTGCTAGGATTTAAGAGGTTGTCTTAAATCCTAGATTTGGTGAGCCATCGCGGACTCGAACCGCGGACAACTTGATTAAAAGTCAAGTGCTCTACCACCTGAGCTAATGACCCAAGTCTTAAGCTAAAATATATTTTTACATATATCTCGCTAACGCAGTTTTTATTTTACTAAACTTTTACTTTTTTGTCAATACTTTTTTTAAATTTTTTTTATTTTATTTTTTTGAATTTTTTTATTTTATTTATCAACTTTTTAAATTTGCTTTTTGTCCTACAAGTTGCATTTATTTTACAAAATTGCATTTACTTTTTTACTTGAAAATTTTAAAAATTTTTTATAAGTAAATTTTAATAATATAATTTATACGTTAAATTCAAAAAAATACCTTTGGTAAATATAAAAATTTCACATGGTTTGCAAAAATCAATAAAATAAAATTATTAATTTATCCTTAATTAAATCACAGCAAGATGTTTTCCAATTCCTTTTTAGTTAATTCTATATCTTTTCCATTTTCAATATTATATACCATAATATTTGAATATTTTTGACTGATTTCTTCAGCCATTTTTAAGTATTCTCTTTGTTGTTTAATACTATTTTCTGCACTAAATTTAGCATATGCTGGCTCAACTTTACCTTCTCTTTTTAATCTTTGTTCATATAGACTTTCATCTTCTAAGTAAAGTGTTAAATAATAAATGTTGAAATCTAATTTACTAAATTTATCTAATAAATCATTATATACTTTTGTAAAAGAATATTCTTTTTTCCCTAATCTACAATAATTTTCCTCACTAAAAAATGTTCTATCAAATAATAAATTTATATCTAAATTTTCTAAATTTTTTATATAATCTAATAAATCATAATACATTTTACTACTTTTTTCTAAGCCTGTTATTGATGAATCACTTACTCCACTTAGTCTATACAAATTCGTGTGTTTTATCACATTTCTTAAATAATCTGTTATTGTTGTTTTTCCTGCCCCTTGTGCTCCTTCTACTATAATTATTTTTGAGTTTGCCATTTTATTATTTCCTTTCTTAAATTCTGTGTTTTTATTATTTTTTAATATATCATTTTTAAAAAATTATTTCAACATTAATTACTTGATAACATGACTAAATAATACTTGCATTCCCATGTTGTGTGTGCTAAACTATTTGTGTATGAACTTTTCATACAATCCACTCCTTTCATGATTTTATATTTAAGCTGTCAAACCTTAAATATTATACCATGTTTGAGTGGAATTTTTTTTCAATCATATAATAAAATTATAATTTAACATTTATAATATGTTTCAAAAAAAACGAAAACAATAAAAATTTTCATTTTGATTATTTCCGTTTTTTTGAATAAATGTGTAACTATTAAAATGTAAATTAATAAATTTCTCAGCCACATAAACTGTAACTTATAATAATTTTGTCGAAATTTAATATACGATTTTGCGTGACAATTTCATATTAATATGTTATATTTAATTTAGTTCATTTCATATGTTTGATTTGTTATATCATTATTAGTATTACGCATTTAATTTTTCAACTAACTCATCAATATTTATTCCATGAACATCACAAGCTTCTTCTAAAGTTTCTGCTTGTGAAGCAGGACATCCTAAACAATGCATTCCAGCTTCTAATAAAATATTTGCCTTTTCTGGCGCAATTTCTAATAATTCACCTATTTTTGTATTTTTAGTTATTTCCATATTATTCACCTTTCCCTTTTAATTTTGGTTTTAATTCATACTTAAATAGTTGTATAATTTTTATTAGTATTTACCTTATTTCATATTTTATGAATTATAAACTTAATTTATATTTTACCATAATTTAGTTAGAAAGTACAGTATTTTATTTGGTTTTTAATTATATTGGATACCTGTAAAAATAAAAAAGAAACTCAAATTTATTGGCTTACGCCAGAAAGGAGGATTTTATAAAAACACTAGATTTATTCTTCATAATATTTTTTATTAATTTATTTATTAATTTTTATTTACTATATACCTTTATAGATATAAAAATTATGCATAATGAACAAGGTTCAAAATTAAAATTAAAAAATTGTTTAAAATAAAATTTATAATATAAACAAATTTACTATCACTATATATTATTTAATAAAAATAATATATAGTGATAAAAAAGGAGCATTATGAAAAAAAGACTTTTATTTAATTTTATATTCATATTCATATTTTTTTCAATAGGATTTTTCCTTTTTTCACCATTATATAAATTAGATTCTGTATATATCAGTTATGGTTTATTTCCATATGATATTTGCCAAAAACAACCTTTATTATGGAAATATATAAAAATCATTTTTATATTATCTAGTTTAATAAATTTAATAATCATAGCTAATATGATTTATTCAAAATTTTTCAAAATTCAACCCATAAAAAAAGTTGAAAAAAGTTTCCAAAAAGTTGATAAAAATACATTACAATTATTTATAGGAAATGATGAAGAAAATAATAATATTTTTATACCTGAAAAAGGATTATATCAAAATATGATAATTACTGGAACAATTGGCTCTGGAAAAACAAGTAGTGGTATGTACCCTTTCACCAAACAATTAATCTACTATAAAAATGACAACAATAAAGAAAAAATTGGTATGTTAATCTTAGATGTAAAAGGAAACTATCAATTTCAAGTTAAAGATTTTTGTAAAAAATTTAATAGAACTGATGACTTAATTGTTATAGAACTTGGAGGAAAATATAAATATAATCCATTAAATAAACCTAATTTAAAAGCATCTATATTAGCAAATAGATTAAAAACTATTTTATTATTATTTTCTGAAAATAACTCTGAATCTTATTGGTTAGACAAGGCAGAACAAATATTAGAACAATGTATTAAACTCTGCAGATTATATAATGATAATTATGTTAATTTTAATGAAATACATAAATTAGTTACAGATGAAAATTATTATTATTCACAAATAGAAAAATTAAAAAATAAATTTTTAAAAAATGAATTTAATGAACAAGAATGTTATGATCTTTTAACTGCAATAACATTTTTTGAAAATGAATTTTTAAAATTAGATCAAAGAACCATGTCAATTTTGAAATCAGAAATTACTAGAATTACTAATTGTTTTATTTCAGACTATGAAGTACTACATACTTTTAATCCTGAAAAAACAGAAGAAAATTTTTATGGACTTTCTGATATCATTGAAAATGGAAAAATAGTTATATTAAATATGAATATTTCTGAATACAAAAATTTATCTAAAATAATTGCTGCATATTTAAAATTAGATTTTCAAACTGAAGTATTATCTAACTTAGCAAAAAATAATATTTCAAGAACTGTTGCATTTATTTCTGATGAATATCATGAATATGTTACAACTACAGATGCAGATTTTTTTGCTCAAAGTAGAGAGGCTAAATGCATTAATATTGTAGCAACACAAAGTTATACCTCATTATTAAAAACTTTAAATAATGAATCTTCAGTAAAAGTTATAATACAAAACTTAATAAATAAAATATGGCTTCGTACAGATGATGCTTTCACAATTGAAGAAGCACAAAAACAAATTGGAAAAGAAGATAAAGAAAAAGTTTCTAGAAGTATTTCTGAAAATGCAAAAGAAACAGTATATAATTATTTTACTAATTCACTTAATTCTAAAAATTCTAGTATAACTGAAAGTATCAATTCAGTTATACAACATGATTTTATTTTTGATACAAATTATTTCACACAAAATTTAGATACATTTAATTGTATAGCTTTTTTATCAACTGGTAATTCTATTTTACCCCCACAAAAAATAAAACTAATTCCTTATTTTGAAAATAATGAATTTATAATTTGAAAGGACTGATATTATGAAATTATTAAAAAAATTTTTTTCGACTAATAATATTTGTAAAATTTTTATTTTTACAATTATATTTATTTTTATTTTTTCAAATATTTCTTTTTCAGCATATCCAAAATTAATCACAACTTTAAATTCTGCTTTTGAAAAAATAGAATCCTGGCTTGTAAGTTTAGCCACACCAGCAGCAGCTGTGGCTGTAGCTGCTGGTGTATTTATGAAAAAATTCAGTTTTGGAGATGATGAACGCATGAGAACTGGTAAAAAATTAATTCGTACAGCACTTATTTCTTATGCTTTAATTTTAGTAGTAGATTTAATTCTTTCTACAATTCAAAATTTATTAGCTGGTTAACTTTTGCTTACGTAAATTACGATTTTAATGTTCTATTACATAAAATACAATTTTATATTATATTTTTAACTAAATTTTAAATTATTATTTTTTTATTATATATTTATTATATATTTATTTTATATTTATTTTTATATTTATTTTTATATTTATTTTTTATTTATTTTTATATTTATTTTATATTTATTTTTATATTTATTTTATATTTATTTTTTATATTTATTTTTTATTTATTTTTATATTTATTTTTTATATTTATTTTATATTTATTTTTATATTTATTTTTTATATTTATTTTATATTTATTTTTATATTTATTTTTTATATTTATTTTTTATTT
>CANPWE010000037.1 GCA_947581895.1 uncultured Clostridia bacterium
GCCGGTCCCCACTTAAGCCACATTTTCAAAATAATATATGTCAACAGCCATACTTATCTTGGATTTTTTGACTGCCTACTGCAAAAGCATTACAGAACTATTGAATTTGACTACTCTGAAGAATTTGGGTGTGTGAAAAGGATTAAATGGTAAGAAAATTTTTGAATATAAGAAAAAAGGATTGAATAAAAGGGTAAGTAAGGTGTATAATTATAAGCTAGAAGTATAGAAAATTTGTAGTTTAAAAATAAAATATGTTGTGGAAAAATAGAAAGGAATAGTGAAATATGAAAAAACCAGAGTTATTAGCTCCTGCGGGGTCTTTTGAAAAAGCTAAAATTGCATTTTTATATGGTGCAGATGCAGTATATGCAGGTACATCATCATTATCTTTAAGAACAAGAGCAGAAATGGAAGATGATGATTTAGTAAAAACAATTAAATATGCTCATTCAATTGGTAAGAAAGTATATACTGCAATAAATATTTATGCATGGGATGAAAGTTATGAAGAAATAAAAAAACAAGCAAAAATATTGGAAGAATTAAAAGTTGATGCTGTAATTGTTGCTGATGGAGGTGTTGTTGAAATTATAAAACAAGTGGCTCCTAGTATTCCTATACATATTAGTACTCAAGCTAATATTGTAAGTAGTCATTCTGCAAATTTTTGGTATAAAAATGGGGCAGAAAGGGTTATTTTGGCAAGAGAGTTACATAAAAGTCAAATAAAAGAAATTATAAATAGTACACCTGATGAATTAGAAACTGAGATTTTTGTACATGGGGCAATATGTTTTGGGTATTCGGGAAGATGTTTTTTAAGCGATTTTTTAGCAGGAAGAAGTGCAAATTTGGGGGATTGTGCTCAAAGTTGTAGATGGGCATATAATGTATATGTTGAAGAACATAATAATCCAGGTGAATTAATGCCAGTTGAGAATGATGATAAAGGAACATATATTTTTTCTTCTAAAGATTTGTGTTTAATTAAAGAAATTCCAGAAATAGTAGAAATGGGAATAGATAGTTTGAAAATTGAAGGAAGGTTAAAAACTAGCTATTATTTAGCTTCAGTTGTAAATGCATATAGAAATGCAATAGATGATTATATAAAAGATCCTGATAATTATGATTATAGTAAATATATGAATGAATTAGAAAAAACAAAAACTAGAAGTTTAACTACTTTTTATTTTAATGATAGAAATAATAAGGATTTTCAGGAATATGAAGGAAAACAATATAATGCCAATTATGAATTTGGTGGAATTGTTATTCAATATAATGAAGAAAAATCTTTAATTGAAATTAAAAACAAATTGAAAATTGGAGATGAAATGGAAATCATTGTTCCAGGCCAGATTGAGACTATTAATTTTACAATTGAGCAGTTGTGGGATGATGATACTGATGAGAAAATTGATTATATAAATCCAGGTAGAGCTGGACAATGTGTAAAAATGAAATTACCTGTGAAATGTGAGAATGGGTGGATTATTAGAAGGAAAAAGTAATAGGTAGTATATTTTTAAGTATTCAAAAATATGTTAATATGAATTATGAAAAATGATGAAAAATGTCAAGTAAAGTCGAACGATTTTACTTGACTATCAATGTTTTAGGTGTTATTATAATTATATTAAATATCTATATAGATTTTTATCAAAAAAATTTACATTTTTGTTGGTTATTTTTAAATTAATAAAAATCAATTATAAGTTTAGAATTCAAAAATGTTAAATCATTAAGTTTTAAAATCAAAAAATTAAAAATCAAAAAATCAAAATTCAAAAAAAAATTAAAAATCAAATAATTTTAGGAGGTGACATTTGAAAAAAAGTTGGATTATCATTTCGACTAGTATTATACTGTTTGTCAGTATATTTTTTATAGAGCTTAATTTATGCAAATTATCTTATAAAAAAAATGAAAAAGAATCAAAAAAAGTTTTGGAATTAGCATATTCTATTATAGAGAATCAAAATAGTCATAATAATAAAAATAATTTTTTACGTAATAAATTTGCAATTCAACTAGAAAAGAATAATAAGCTTATTCAAAATAATATAAGCGAAATTTCTGATAATGTTGATAGCAAATTAAATTCTAAAGAAGATATAGTATGTAATATGGATATTATAGGTATTTTAATAATACCAAAATTACAAATAGAAGCACCAATTAAAGATGGTACAACACAAGAAGTAATGAGAACATCAATTGGGCATTTTATAGAAAGTGATTATTGGGATGGAAATGTGTCTTTTGCTTCACATAATAGTGGGATAAGTGCACATTATTTTGAAAAAATATATTCACTTAATATAGATGATGAAATCGAGTATATTACGAAATTAGGAACTAAGAAGTATAAAGTTAAAGATATAAAACAAATAGAAAGTACAGATTGGTCTATGGTTATAAAAAATGATAACCAATCAGAAAATGAAAAAAATACAATAACTCTTATAACTTGTATAAATGGAAAACCTAATTATAGGTTGTGTGTTAGAGGAGTTGAAGTATAAGAATAAATAAACTTTACTATGTATTACAAATATATTATACAAAAAGAGTAAAGAGTTCACAGTATTAACAAAGAGTAAAGAGTCACAGTATTAACATAGAGTAAAGAGTCACAGTATTAACATAGATAATTATATCATTTATTAACATAATTATCTATAAAGGTTTATGGGTAGCCTTTTAAAAACCTAAATATATTATACAAGGATGTCAAATAAATGAAAAGAAGTAAAATACTAAAAATTTTAATGGTATTAATAGTGTTAATAATTCAATTATTTTCAGCTAATACCACAGTAAATGCAGCTAATATAGGAGAAAATAAAAATTTAGAAAGGGGTGAAAGAGGATATTATTGTGTTCAAAAATGGGATGGAAATAAGTGGGTATATTTAGTATATAATCAAACTTTTTATACAGATACAGATGGAAATAAGTATATAGCATATTGTTTAAGTCCAGGATTACCAGGTGTTGGATATTTGTCTAGAGAAAAAGAAACATATCAAGTAAAAATAAAGGAATTGTTAAGTAATGATGTAATTTGGAGAGTAGCAAAAAATGGATATCCAAATAAATCAATATCAGAGCTTGGTGTGGAAACAGCAGATGATGCATATTTTGCAACAATGCAAGCAATAAATGCTATTTTAAGAGGTTATACATTAGATAAAGCACAAGAATTATATAGAGTTGGTCAATTTTCTCTTAATGGTGAAAAATTAGAAGACATACAAAGAAGAGGTAAAAAAACATTATCTGCAATGTATAATTTAATGAATATTGGATTAAATGGAACAGAAACAAGAAATCAATTATTAAATATATCAATAAAAAGTGTATCAAACTTTCAAAAAGAAAATGAAAACTTTTATTCACAAACATTTACAGTTAGTTCAACATCAGAAATTTCTGAATTTCACATAGACAAACTAGAAAATTTACCAGAAAATACTTATGTCACAGATGAAAAAGGAAATAAAAAGCAAGACTTTAAAGGTGGAGAAAAATTTAAAATAATGATTCCTAAAGATAAGATTGTAAATAATATAAAGGGAAAAATAACTATAAAAGCAAAACAAAAAAATTATCCAATATATTATGGAGAATCTTCATTAGAAGGATATCAAAATTATGCATTATGTAATAATTCATATTCAGATGTTTATGCTGAATCAGAAGTATGTGTTGAAACTAATAAATCTAAATTAACTTTAATAAAAATAGATAAAGATACACAAAAACCTATGCAAGGTGTAAAGTTTCAGATTACTTCTACAGATGGAAAAACAAATACATATGAAACAGGAAAAGATGGAAAAATTGTATTAGATAAACAAAGACCAGGAACATTTGTAATAAAAGAAATTGAAACAAGTAAAAATTATAAATTAAATACAAATGAAATAAGAATTGAACTAAAATATGATGAAACAAAAGAAATAAAAATAGAAAATGAATTACAAAAAGGAAATATAAAAATAATAAAATTAAGTAAAGATGATAAAAATATAAAATTATCAAATGTAAAATTTCAACTTAGAGATGAGCAAAATAATATTGTAAAAGAAGGTGTAACAGATAAAAATGGAGAATTGTTTTTTGAAAATATTAAAGTTGGAAAATATAAGATATTTGAAGTAGAAACAAATAAAGATTATGAACCATTAGAAAAAGAAATAATTGTAGAAGTAGTTAATGGAAAAACCAAAGAAATAAAAATAGAAAATGAATTAAAAAAAGGTATTATAAAAGTAATTAAGGTTGATAAAGATAATAATAAAATAAAAATACCAAATGTAGAGTTTAAAATATATGATGAAAAAGGAAAAGAAGTTGATATATTGAAAACTGATGAAAATGGAGAAGCAACAAGTAAGAAATTACCAATAAATCAGAAATATAAAGTACAAGAAGTACAAACATTAGAACAATATATATTAAATGAAACTCCTCAAGTAGTGTCTTTAAAAGAAAATGAAATAACAACTATAAAGGTAGAAAATGAATACAAAAAAGGTAATATAAAAATAATTAAAACAGATAAAAATAATAAAGAAATAAAATTATCAAATGTAAAATTTCAACTTAAAGATGAGAAAAATAATATTATAAAAGAAGGTGTAACAGATAAAAATGGGGAATTGATTCTCGAAAATATCAAAATTGGAAAATATAAGATATTTGAAGTAGAAACAAATAAAGAGTATAAACTATTAGAAAAAGAAATAATTGTAGAAGTAGTTAATGGAAAAACTCAAGAGGTAAAAATAGAAAATGAAAAAATTAATAAAGAAGTAGTAAAAAAAGAACTACCTAAAACAGGTAATAATAATTCTATATATGAAATAATAGGAAATATGATAATTGTTAGTATATACAATATATATATTATAATAAAAAAAGTCTTATAATAATAAATAAAAAATTAATAGCAAAATAATTAATAAAAAATAATCCATAATAAAATTTACAATTTATTAAAGTGAAAAAGATGTGAGAATATTTTGATTAACAAATATTCTCACATCTTGAATTAAAGTAATTTATTTTTAATAAATTATTTAAATTATTATTTTAATTAAGTATTTTTTTCCATCTAATGCAGTAGTACTTCATTTGCTATGTTAACATGAAAGAAAAAATAAAAAATAATATTAGGAATAAAAAAAGTCCACCCGAAGTTTCAGGCAGACTTTTGTGATTAAGTTAATGCAGAGGCAGGTTTTAACGTCTTGAATTTTGCCTTGCCAAATGGCATAGGTTCCTTAACAAGTTTGAAGTTTTGAATAGAACCAATATACTGTGATTCTTTCAAGTTTTTTTCTGAGAGCATATGGTTGATTACAACATCTTTATATTTAGAATCAACCAATAACATATTATAGCTGATATCTCCTCCATATGACAGAAATAAATGTACTCCATTAGTTGTTGCACTGTAAATAAGGTATTGGTGCAGTTTTTTTTCTAATCCTGTGCCGAGAAAAGAAGGAAGAATTAAACTTCCAACCTTTATAATAGCTACCCCTGTGCCATCATTACGTTTTAATTTACAACCATTGTTACGACGACGTAAATTTGAAAGGAATGACTGACACTGTTCTGATGTACACTGTTCTGATTCTGAGATGTAACCACAAGATGTCAAAAGTGAATTGATGATATTTGACCTTGTTAAAAGATTAACAAGTCCTTCAACATTTTTACCATGACGAAGTTTGAAGTTCCCAAACAAGTAATTTGAGTACTTTATTGTGTAACCAGAAGAATCAGTTTCTGATATTTCTACCAGATATTTTCTCTGTTGAGCTTTCTGTGACAAGATAAAATTATATTCATCTTGAAAATCCTGCTCTGGGGGTGCTAAATCAGTCACTTTAATGTTCTGTCCTACATAAAACACGTTGGTAGCAGTGTCATTTTTGCGAGCTGACATTTCCTGAAGAGTGGTTTCATCAAGAGGAATCTGCTCAAAGATGTCCTGCAAATGCTCCAGTTCACTTGTTTTAAGAGGTTGCAACTGATCAACCAGTGCTTCAATCTGGCGAATAATTGTACCATTGGAAGAATCCATTATGTTTTCCGTTCCAGTGGAATTTACGTATTTTTCCCAGAATCGAATGGCCTCTTCATTAATTACGGTTCCTTTTGCCATTAATGACCGTAAGGCCGTTAAGACAAGCTGTTGATTATGTTGATTATTGTGCATATTAAAACACTCCTTACTAAAGTAATATATATTAAATTTTAGCACAATTGACATAATTTGTCAACTCGCTTTCCTATTTTCCCAAAAAATAAATGGAAAAAGAACAAGTCATTAGGAATATATTTTTTTAAGGGATATGTATGAATATTATAATACATAATAAAATCCTATTCTTCAATTTCTTTTGACAGTTTATTAATTGCCTTAGTTTCAATTCGTGATACATATGATCTAGATATTCCCAAATGTTTAGCTATTTGGTTTTGAGTTCGTGGTTTTTTTCCATCTAATCCGAAACCTCATTTCTAAAATAAGTTTTTCACGATCTTTTAAAACTTCCTTCATTTTTTGATATAATTTTTTTATTTTAAATTTTAAGTCTACTTCATCTTCAATACTTCTTTCATCATTTTCTATTACCTCTTGTAAAGAAACTGTATTATCATCTTTATCTTTACCAATAGTATCTTCTAAATATATTTCTGCACCTATTTTTTTTGTTGCTCGCAAATGCATTAGTACTTCATTCTCTATACATCTAGATGCATATGTAGCAAGACGAACACCTTTATTTGAATCAAAGCTTTTAATACCTTTTATCAGTCCAATTGTGCCTATTGAGATTAAATCATCTTGTTCAATATTTGCTGTTGAATATTTTTTACATACATGTGCTACTAACCTTAAATTTCTTTCTATTAATATATTTCTAGCTTCTTCATCTCCTTGTTCATATTTTTCTATATATATTTTTTCTTCTTCAGAAGAAAGCGGCTCTGGAAAAAGATTATTATTAGATATGTATCCAACTACAAAAATTGCACTTTTTAGAAATGCAATAAATCCTGAAATACAAAGAGTTAACATATATATTTACCTCCAATTTAATCTACTTAAATTATATGTAAGGTTTAATTTTTTGTGCATGACCTTATCTATTTTAAACTTTCAATATTTAATAAATATTTCACATATCAAAATTCCGTAGAGTAGTCAAATTGAGTAGTTATGTACCATAGCCCAATATATTAATATGCAGTAAGTGCGCAGTTTGGCGCTCCTACATAATGTCTTCCACCAAAACTTCAACGCCAGCAAACGAACGGAATATTAATATATTGGGCTATGGTACATAACTACTCAATTTGACGGCTAACTGCAAAAGCATTAAACAATAACTTTATAATGTGAAATTTCTGTGAATAATATTGACACTAATTACTAATAATTGTACACTAAAATAACTAGTAATTAAAATTATTGTTAATATTTTAGTTATTGTAGAAATATAATTTTCTATAAGAAGGGAGAAAATTTGATGTTACAGTTAAAAAATATTACAAAAGACTATCTTTCAGGAGATATGAAAGTTCAGGCTTTAAAAGGCATAAATTTAGAGTTTAGAAAAAGTGAATTTGTGTCTATTTTAGGCCAAAGTGGTTGTGGTAAAACAACTCTTTTAAACATAATAGGTGGATTAGATAGATATACTAGTGGGGATTTAATTATTAATGGAAAATCTACGAAAAAATTTAAAGATAAAGATTGGGATGCTTATAGAAATTATTCAGTAGGATTTGTATTTCAGAATTATAATTTAATACCACATCAAACTGTATTATCTAATGTTGAATTAGCACTTACACTTTCAGGAGTTTCTAAAAAAGAAAGAAGACAAAGGGCTATAGATGCACTAGAAAAAGTAGGATTAAAAGACCAAATACATAAAAAACCAAATCAAATGTCTGGTGGACAAATGCAAAGGGTTGCAATAGCAAGAGCATTAGTAAATGATCCAGATATAATTTTAGCTGATGAGCCAACAGGAGCATTAGATACTGAAACAAGTATTCAAATAATGAAAATTTTAAAGGAAATATCTGATGATAAATTAATAATAATGGTTACTCATAATCCAGAACTTGCAGAAAAATATTCATCAAGGATTGTTAAAATATTAGATGGAAAAATAGTTGATGATTCTAATCCATATACAGATGAAGATAAGAAAAAAGAAACTGGTGTAGCTAAAAATGGTAAAACATCAATGAATTATTTTACAGCATTATCACTTAGCTTAAATAATCTAATGACAAAAAAGGGAAGAACATTTTTAACAGCATTTGCTGGAAGTATTGGTATAATAGGTATAGCTCTTATCTTATCTCTTTCAAATGGAATACAAAATTACATACATAAAGTTCAGGAAGATACATTATCTTCATATCCAATTACAATACAAGAAGAAAGTGTAGATGTTTCTAGCATGATGACTGCAATGATGGAAGAGGAAAATCAGGAAGATAAAAATAATGAAAATGGAAAAATATATTCACGAAATATTATGGGAAATATGTTATCTACATTATCTACACAAATGCAAACTAATAATTTAGAAGAATTTAAAAAATATATTGAAAACGAAGATTCAACAATAAAAGATAATTCAAATGCTATTCAATATAGTTATAATTTAAATTTAAATTTATATAAAGATGATATATCAAATGGAATAGTTAAAGTAAATCCAAGTACTGTAATGAGTAATATAGGGCTTGCACCAGCAGAGAATACTCAAAATACTGATAATTCGAGGGTGACGGCTTCTATGTCATTTGGAAGTACTAATGTTTGGAGAGAACTTATAGATAATAAGGATTTATTACTTTCTCAATATGATATTTTAGCAGGAAAAATGCCAGAAAATTATAATGAAGTTGTATTAATAGTTGATAAAAATAATGAGATTAGTGATTATACATTATATTCTTTAGGATTAAAAGATCAAAAAGAATTGAAAGATATGATATCAGCTATTCAAAAAGGTGAAGAAATTGTAAAAAAAGATGTAACAACATATACTTATGATGAATTGTTAAATTTATCATATAAGATTTTATTAAATTCAGATTATTATGAAAAATCAGATAATGGAATTTGGATAGATAAATCAAATGATGAAGAATATTTGAAATCTAAATTACAAGATGCAGAAAATATTAAAGTTGTAGGAATTATAAAAGCAAAAGAAGAAAGTAATATACAAGAAACATCAGGTGAAATTGGTTATACTAAAGAATTGACTGAATATGTAATTAATAAAGTAAATGAATCTGAAGTTGTAAAACAACAAAAGGAAAATCCAGAAATAAATATATTTACAGGAACACAATTTTTAAGTGAAGAAGAATTAAATCAAGCTAATACATCAACAATTAATTATGATTCAATGAGTGATGAGCAAAAAGCATATATGTCTGGGTTAAGTCAAGAGGAATTAGCTACTTATATATCAAGTTATACACAAAATAATAATGCAACATTTGAAACTGTTTTATTAGCTTTAGGGTCAGTAGATTTAGATAAACCAGCTGTTATAAATATTTACCCAAAAGACTTTGAGTCAAAAGAGACAATTTCTAATCAAATAGAGGAATACAACAAAAAACAAACAGATGCAGGAAAAGAGGAAAATGTTATAGCATATTCAGATTTAGTGGGTATGATGATGTCATCTGTTACAACAATTGTTAATATGATTAGTTATGTATTAATAGCATTTGTATCAATTTCATTGGTGGTTTCTTCAATAATGATTGGAATAATAACATATATATCTGTATTAGAAAGAACAAAAGAAATTGGTATTTTAAGAGCAATTGGTGCATCTAAAAAAGATATATCAAGGGTATTTAATGCAGAAACACTTATTGTAGGATTATCTGCAGGATTGATAGGAATAGGAGTTACACTTCTTCTAAATATACCAATAAATATAGTAATTAAATCTTTAACAGATGTTTCTGGAATTGCATCATTGCCAGTAGTTGGAGGAATTATACTTGTTTTAATTAGTGTAATATTAACTGTAATTGCAGGATTAATTCCATCTAAAGTAGCAAGTAAAAAAGATCCTGTTGAAGCATTAAGAACAGAATAGTATTAAAATATTAAAAATAGACAAATTTGAAATGTTGAAACTTTGTAATAAAAAATTAATGTTGAAATTTAATAATAAAAAATTTTGGTGTTGGACTTATAAAATAAGCCAATACCAAAATTTTTATAAAGATTTAATAGCATTTCTTGCTAATTCATCACACCTATTATTGAATTCATTATCACTATGTCCTTTAACTTTTATAAAAGTTACTTTGTGAATTTTAGTTAAAGAATAGAGTTCTTCCCATAATTCTTTATTTTTAACAGGTTGGTTATTTGCTGTTTTCCAGCCTTTTTTTATCCAGTTATAAATCCAGCCCTGATTAAAACAATTTACAACATAAGCACTATCACTATAAAGGTTTACTTTACAGGGAAATTTTAATAATTTTAAACCTTCAATAACAGCAGTAATTTCCATAATATTATTTGTAGTACTAGAATTTCCACCAGAAATTTCTTTTTTATTCCCTTTATACATTAAAACACTACCCCATCCACCTGGACCAGGGTTACCGTGAACATGCTCCATCTGTATATATTGTAACTTCTTCCATTTTTATGCCTCACTTCCTAAATTTCCTAAACTTTTAATTGTTTTTATATTGATTTTTTTCAGGTTTATGATATTATAACAGTAAAGTTTTTTTTATACAAGAATTTTTCCAGAAAACATAAATAAAATGGTTACTGTTTAATAGTTTTGCAATAAGCCGTCAAATTCAATAGTTATGTAATACAGGAAAATATATTAATATTCCGTTCGTTTACTGGCGCTTGGGTTTTGTGGAAGACTTTATTTGGGAGCGCCAAGCTGCGCACTCCACTACATATTAATATATTTTCCTGCATTACATAACTATTGAATTTGACTACTCTACAAAATTTTGTTATGTGAAAAATATTAAATAGTAACATAAAATGCAACGAAAGGAGTAACATATGAGTGAAGTTTTAGGCATAATTGCCGAATATAATCCATTTCATAATGGACATTTATATCATTTACAAAAAACAAAGGAATTAACTAATGCAAAATATGTAGTATGTGTTATGAGTGGAAATTTTGTTCAAAGAGGAAATACGTCAATAGTAGATAAATGGAAAAAAACACAAATGGCTTTAGCAAATGGAGTTGATCTTGTTTTAGAATTACCAACAGTTTACAGTGTATCAAGTGCTGAAAGTTTTGCTCGGAGGTGCTGTAAAAATTCTAGAAAATCTTAATATAGTAGATACAATTTCTTTTGGAACAGAAACAGATGATTTTGCAGCATTAAATAATATTGCAAATATAATAACAGATGAACCAAGAGAATTTTCAAACTTATTAAAAGAGGAATTAAAACAAGGAATATCTTTTCCAAAAGCAAGAGAAAAAGCTATAATTAAGTATCTTAATGATGATGTTAGATATAAAGATATTATGAATAATTCTAATAATATATTAGGTGTTGAATATTTAAAAGCCTTAAAAAAATTGAAAAGTAGTATTACACCAATAGCAATTAAAAGAGAAAAAGTATATTATAATGATAATTGTATTGTAGATGATTTTGCAAGTGCAACTGCAATTAGAAAAATGTTAGTTAATAAAGAATTTGATGGAATAGTAAAAGTTGTTCCACGTATATGTTATGAAACATTATTAAAAGAGTATGAATTAGGTAAAATTGTTTTTGATTTACAAAGATTTGAAAAAGAAATCTTTTACACACTAAGAAAAATGACAGTTGACGAAATTGCACAATTACCAGATGTAACAGAGGGATTAGAAAATACTATTAAAAATGCAGCAAATTTTTGTAATAATATAAAAGATTTTATAAATATTGTAAAAACTAAACGATATACACAAACACGAATTCAAAGAATACTAGTTTTTGCATTATTAGGAATATCAAAAAAAGATGTATTAGCAGCTAAAAAAGTTATTCCATATGCTAGAGTGTTAGGATTTAATCAAAAAGGAAAGTTATTATTATCTGGTATTGCTCAAAATAATCCTAGAATGGAGGTAATAACTTCTGTTAAAAGATTTATGGATAATAATACAAATAAAATTTATAAAAGAATGCTAGAAATTGACATTTTTGCAACAGATGTATATACATTAGGTTATAGAAATGATTCTATGGCTAATTTAGATTATACTAAAAATATGATAATTGTTTAGAAATTTAGTGTTTTAAAACAAAATTTATTAATAATTGCAAGAAAGGATGAATAAATAAATGAATGAAATATTTGCAGATTTACATGTACATATAGGAAGATCAGAAAATGGAAAACCAATAAAAATAACAGCAGCAAAATCTTTAAATTTTGCTAATATTGCAAAAGAATGTGCTGATAGAAAAGGAATTAATGTTGTTGGAATTATAGATTGTGCATCACCTTATGTTATAGAAGATATTGAAAATTTTTTAAAAACAGGTGATGCATATGAAATTGAAGATGGTGGAATAATTTATAAAAATAAAGTATGTATTATATTAGGAAGTGAAATAGAAACATCAGAAATTAACGAAAATTCTAAAACTGGAAGTGCTCATAATTTATGTTATTTTCCAACATTAAAGGATATAAAGGCATTTTCAAAAGAAATGAGTACTCATATAAAAAATATGACATTGAGTTCACAAAGAGCAAATATTTCAGCATATGAATTAATTGATATAGTAGAAAAGTATAATGGAGTACTAATTCCAGCACATGCTTTTACACCACATAAAAGTTTTTATGGTAATTGTACAGATAGATTATCTAAAATTTTTAAAGAGAAATTTGATAGGATTCCTGCAATAGAGTTAGGGTTAAGTTCAGATACTTATTTAGCAGATGAAATATCAGAATTGGAAAATAAAACATTTTTAACAAATTCTGATGCACATTCTTTACCTAAAATAGCAAGAGAATATAATAAAATTCTTGTTGAAGATATAAGTTTTAAAGAACTTATGAAAGCAATTAAAAATGAAGATGGAAGAAAAATTATTGCTAATTATGGTTTAGATCCAAAACTTGGAAAATATCATAGAACATATTGTGAAAAATGTGGTAAAAGAATTGAAGGAACAGCCCCAGTATTAAAATGTAATGATTGTGATAGTTCAAATATAACTATGGGAGTTTTTGATAGAATTGAAATTATAAAAGATAAAGCACAAACTAAAAGTCCAAGTTTTAGGCCTCCATATATTTATCAAATTCCATTAACATTTATACCTGGTGTAGGTCCTAAGGTAATAGATAAATTATTAGATAATTTTGAAACTGAAATGAATGTACTACATAAATTATCAAAAGATGATTTAGAAAGTGTTGTTGGATTAAAGATTGCAAATAGTATAACTAATGCATGTAATGGAAATGTTAATATTCAAGCTGGTGGTGGCGGTGTTTACGGAAAAATTAGTGTAGGATAGAATAAAAATTTAAAAAAAAGGAATGTTTGTATGATAAAAAATATAGTTTTTGATATAGGAAATGTAATATTAAAAGGTAATTCATCATCTGTGTTAAATGATATTGAGCTAACTGATGATGAATATGAAATTATTAAAAATGGGTTTTTTAGTAATTGTGAAAAATTAGATTTAGGAACTGAAACTATTGAAGAACATTTTGAAAAGTGTAATATACCAATTAAATTAAAAGAAAAAGTTGGAGTAAAAGAAAGATTAATAAATTATTATAAATATAGAGAATTTAATATAGAGATAGTAGAATTAATGAAAAAATTAAAAAATAGTAATTATGATATATTTATTTTATCAAATAATAATAAAGAAGTGTATAATTATCTAAGTAAATTACCAATGTTTGAGTGTGTAAATGGTTGGGTAGTATCATGTGATTTTTGTGTGGTAAAACCAAATAAGGAAATATATGAAATATTATTTAATAATTATAGTTTAAAACCTGAAGAATGTTTTTTTATTGATGATAAAAAAGAAAATATTGGAACTGCAAAATCTTTGGGAATGAGTGGACATGTTTTTGAGTATGAAAAATATGGTGTGGAATGTTTGATAGAAGATATGAAGAAAAATGGAATTACATTTTAAATAAAAAAATAAGTCGATTTAATCGACTTATTTTTTTGTTTTGTTGAAACTTAACTGTGTTAATAGTTACAGGTAGTTTGACGAAAGCATATTATAGAGCGATTGTCGTAGTTATCTACAACTTTTTGGCTCTTTTAACGATTGATACAAATAGCAATTAATTTTCTAAAGTATATCATATTTTTAATAAATAATAATAGTTTTATTAAATTTATTATATATTTTTAGAATTATGTATCAAGTAATTTTTTATTATCTAAATTTTCTATTTTTTTAATTCCAGAATTGTCTTGTAAAATCTCTAATTGTTTTTTAGCAATTTGATTTAATCGAATCAATCTTTGGGATTGTTCTAATCCTTGCTCTATCATTTCAGCATTTAGATTTTCTAAATTAACTAAAATAACTAATTGTAGTATATTAGCATAATCTCTCATGTTGCCTTCTAAATTTGGATTTTTTTCTTTCCACTCTTTAGCTGTTATTCCAAATAGTGCAACGTTTAATATATCTGCCTCATTAGCATATACATATTGCTTTTGATTATCTGTTAATGTGGGAATAATATTTTCCTTTATACTATCAGTATGAATTTTATAATTTGTTTTAGCAAGTTCTCTTCTAACTGACCAATCAATTTTGTTTTGATAGCTCTCATTTTTCTTTAATCTTTCAAATTCAGTAATTAAATATAATTTAAATTCTACATTTAACCAGCTAGCAAATTCAAAAGCAATATCTGGGTGTGCAAATGTTCCGATACTATATTTTCCACTACTTGGAATAATACCAATAGCGTTAAAATCCTTTTTCCAACGATTTGGTGTCATAGTAAAACGGTTATATCCAACTTCGTCAATTTTAATTCTGTGGGATTCCACGGAATTAAAATTATCATTATGCAATTCTTCCCATAAATTGTAAAAAGCAAAAGAATCTTTATTTGACATCCAATTTCTTATAACACCAGATGGATCTTTTGGATTTTCATATTTTGCTAAGTCTGTCAGTGAAATATAATCAACATCACCAACTCTCATTACTCCAACTAAACTATCTTTTACTTTCATTTCGGTTTTTATAACTTCCTTTTTCATAACATCACATTCCTTTCAATGTACTATATATTATAAAACAAATGTTCGCAAAAGTCAACTATATTTCCAATTTTTAGGAGATTTTTTAAAAACTTCCATTTTTATAAAAAATATGTTATACTTTTTCTTAATAAATTAATAAAAAGTAAAAGAAATAGGAGAATTGACATGTTAGTAAAAGATTTAAAGAAAGTAATAAGTAAATATAGTAATGATGAAAAGGATAAAATTATTGTCGAATTATATAAAAGAATACCTAAATCAATCAAAGAAGACTATGATTTAGATAATTATATTTTAAATATAAAAAATCAAAACAAGAATTAAATATGAGGAGTAAATTATATGGGATTAATAGATATTGCAAGTGGAAATTCTACTTAGAGAGGCATTAATCGAAATCTTAAATATTGCTCCTGAGTGGGTGTATGATAGATTTACTAGAGATAGAGTTTTACTACAGGAATATTTGAGGCGGTATGTAGATAGCCATAGGCAAAAAAAATAGCGTAATACTATATAAAAAAGTATTGTGCTATTTTTAGTTTGAAAATATATAAAATTGGAGCAGGTAGAGGGAATCGAACCCTCGTCATCAGCTTGGAAGGCTGAGGTAATAGCCATTATACGACACCTGCAT
>CANPWE010000038.1 GCA_947581895.1 uncultured Clostridia bacterium
CACAGAGAGTAATAATTCCTGAGCGTGAGGGTCGGATTGCTGTATGGCAGTGAGGGACTGTGTATACGTTTTTGGGGTTGTGGTAGTCTGGGGAATTATAACTCTCTGTAGCTAGCCGGTCCCCACTTAAGCCACATTTTCAAAATAATATATGTCAACAGCCATACTTATCTTGGATTTTTTGATGACCTCCTGCAAAAGCATTACATAACTATTGAATTTGACTACTCTACAGAATTTTGTTGTATTAAAAGTGTTAGATAGTAATAAATTCTGTGGTGATTTTGTGAAAAAAGTGTTAAATTGTGGTAAGGTGTGATATAATTATGAATATGAGTATGCTAAAGGAGAAAAGATTTGTGATAGCTGAGGT
This sequence comes from uncultured Clostridia bacterium, assembly GCA_947581895.1. Classification (GTDB taxonomy): domain Bacteria; phylum Bacillota; class Clostridia; order TANB77; family CAG-508; genus CAG-492. The sequence goes on from CANPWE010000038.1 coordinate 374, forward strand.
AATAATAAATAGTAGTGTGAAAAATTTAAATAGGACTTTTGATTATAATATTCCATTTGAAATGGAGGAAAAGATTAATATAGGGAGTAGAGTTTTAGTTAAATTTGGGAATATAAAAAAATTAGAAGAAGGTTTTGTTGTTAATATTAAGGATTCAAGTGAATTTAATGTTAAGGATATTTGTGTGGTTGAAGATAAGGATTTTATAGATGAGCCTAGGGTTGAAATGGCAAAATGGATGGCGTATAGGTATTTTTGTAATGTGTCTGATTGTATAAAGTTAATGTTGCCTCCTGGGACAGGGACTAAGGATATGGGAAAAAGGGTTAAGGAAAAGTCTTTAAATTGTGTAAGGTTATTGAAAAATGAAGGTGAGATAAATGAGGATATTGAAAATAAAATTTTGAAGTCAGAGAAACAAATTAAGGTTTTGAGGTTTTTGGTTGATAATGATGATGTTTTGATAAATGATTTGGAGTCAATAACAGAGGTTTCTAAGGCTATTATTAAAACTTTAGAGAAAAATGGTTATGTAGAGATATATGAAAAACAGATAGAAAGAAATCCTTTTTTACATAAGGTAATAGAAAGAAATTCAAATTTAAGTTTAACTGAAGAACAACAATATGCTTATAATATGGTGGAAAATGCAATTGATGATTATATGAATTCAGAGTTTTTATTATATGGTGTAACAGGTTCTGGAAAAACAGAGGTGTATTTACAGTTGATTCAAAAGGTTTTAAGTGAGGGGAAATCAAGTATAATGCTTGTGCCTGAAATTTCTTTAACACCTCAGACAGTTGATAGATTTATAGCAAGGTTTGGGCAAGATAATATTGCTGTTTTACATAGTAAATTATCAATTGGTGAAAGATATGACCAATGGTATAAAATAAAATCAGGTAAGGCAAAAATTGTTATTGGTGCTAGGTCTGCAGTTTTTGCTCCAGTAGAAAATTTGGGAATAATTATAATAGATGAAGAACATGATAGTTCATATAAATCTGAAATGAGTCCTAGATATAATGTAAAAGATGTTGCTAGATATTTAGGTAGAAAATATGATATTCCAATAGTTTATGGAAGTGCAACACCTGATATGGATACTTATTATAGGGCTTTAAATGGAGATATTGAATTATTAGAATTAACTAAAAGGGCTAATAATTCTAAATTACCAAATATAGAAATTGTTGATTTAAAACAAGAATTGGCTAATGGTAATAGAAGTATGATTAGTATGAAATTGTATAATGCTATTGAAAAAAATTTACAAAATAAAAAACAGACTATTTTGTTTTTAAATAGAAGGGGTTATTCAACATTTGTAATGTGTAGAGATTGTGGATATACAGCCAAGTGTAAGAATTGTAATATTACTATGACATATCATATAAAACAAAATAAGTTAAAATGTCATTATTGTGGATATGAGTGTGATAGTTTAAGTTTGTGTCCTGAATGTAAAAGTAAAAATATTAGGTATTTTGGAACAGGAACTCAGAAATTAGAAGCTGAGATAAATAAGTTATTTCCTAGTGCTTCAACAATAAGAATGGATGTAGATACAGTAACTGCTAAAAATTCACATGAGGAAATTTTAAATAGATTTAAAAATGAAAGTCTTGATATTTTGATAGGAACTCAAATGGTTGTAAAAGGACATCATTTTCCAAATGTAACATTAGTAGGTGTTATAGCTGCTGATAGTAATTTGAATATTGATGATTATAGAGCAAGTGAAAAGACTTTTCAAATTTTAACACAGGTTGCAGGTAGAGCTGGTAGGGAAAAAGATGAAGGAAATGTAATAATTCAAACATATAATCCAGATAATTTTAGTATAGAATTTTCTAAGAAGCAAGATTATAAATTATTTTATAATCTTGAATCTAAATTAAGAAAACAATTGAAATATCCACCTTTTTGTGATATAATAATGCTTGGATTTAGTTCGGAAAATGAAAACGAAATAAAAAAAGTAAGTTTAGATGTTCACAAATACTTAAAAAATAAGATAGAAAATGAGAATATACCTATAATATTATATAAACCAGTTCCATCACCAATAGATAAAATAAAAAATAAGTATAGATGGAGAATTATTATCAAATGCAAATTTGGAGATGATATTATAGAAATAATAAATAATTGTATTAACGATGTTTTTAAAAAAGTAAATTCTTCAGTTAGTATGATAGTTGATGTAAATCCAAATAATATGTTGTGACAAATAAGACAAAAAGCTGATTATATGCTAAATTAATAAACAATATATGTTTCAAAATTAAAAAGGTAGGTGTAAAAAATGGCAATAAGAAATATAAGAGAAGATGGTGATGAAATCTTAAGAAAAAAATGCAAAACAGTTGAAGTAGTAGATGAAAAAATTAAACAATTAGTAGAAGATATGCTTGAAACTATGTACAAATATAATGGTGTAGGGCTTGCAGCACCTCAAGTAGGAGTTTTAAAAAGAATAGTAGTTATAGATATAGATGATGGCAAAGGACCACTTGTTTTTATAAATCCAGAGATTGTAAAGGAAAAAGGTGAACAAGAAGTTGAAGAAGGATGCTTAAGTTTTCCAAATAAATTTGCAAAAATAATTAGACCAATGGAAGTTACTGTTAAAGCATTAGATAAAAATGGAAAAGAATTTAAATTAAAAGCTAAAGAATTATTAGCACAAGCTATATCACATGAAGTTGATCATTTAGAAGGTGTTTTATTTGTGGACAAGATAATACCTGGAACATTAGAGATTGTTAAAAATGATAATTAAAAAACGGCTAATTCCTTGTATAAAAGCGTATTTCGTTTACATATAAAATAATAATAATATTATTACATTTCATATAAAAGGAGGAATTATTATATGTTAAATATTTTATTTATGGGGACCCCAGATTTTGCTAAGGAATCATTAGAAGCCGTATATGGTGCAGGTTACAACATTATTGGAGTTGTAACAAATGTAGATAAACCAAAAGGGAGAGGAATGAAAATGATGCAATCTCCTGTAAAGGAATTTGCAACATTGAAAAACATTCCAGTATATCAACCAGAAAAAGTTAGAAAAAATATAGAATTTATAAATGAAATAAAACAATTAAATCCAGATGTTATATGTGTTGTAGCTTATGGAAAAATCTTGCCTAAAGAAATTTTAAATATTCCAAGATTAGGTTGTATAAATGTTCATGGTTCACTACTTCCAAAATATAGAGGAGCAGCACCTATTCAATGGTCAGTCCTAAATGGAGATAAAGTAACTGGTATAACTACTATGTATATGGATGAAGGTATGGATACAGGTGATATGATTTTAAAACAAGAAGTAGAAATAGGTGAAAATGAAACAACTGGAGAATTATGGGATAGATTATCAAAATTAGGAGGAGAACTTTTAGTAAAAACTCTAAAACAAATAGAAAATGGAACAGCACCAAGAGAAAAACAGGGTGAAGATTTTACTTTAGCACCAATGTTAAATAAGGAAATGTCAAAAATAGATTGGGAAAATAAATCTGCTAAAGAAATAAAAAATTTGGTAAGAGGTTTAAATCCAATAATGGGTGCATATAGTTTTTTGGATGGAAAGAAAATAAAGTTTTGGAGAGTGGATAGTTTAACAGATGAGGAATTATTTGTTGAATTTCCAGATTTGCGTGAATATAAAGAAAAATTTAATGAGTTATATCCTGGTACTATATTATTTTCAGATGAAAAAACTGGTTTATATATAAAAGCTATAGATGGAAATATAAAAGTATTGGAAATTCAAGGGGAAAATGCTAGAAAAATGGAGATAGGTGATTTTTTAAGAGGAAATAAATTGTATGCTTGTAGTGTTTTTGAGTAGTGTGAAATTATAAAATGATATATATAAATATTACGAAAAAATTACAAAAAAATTACAACTATATTACATTTTTTGGAAAGTATTGTCATTTTTTGTATATGTGATAAAATAGTATTGAAATATAGGGAGGATGGTAATTATGAGTACAAAAAAAAATAATAAAACTTTAATATTAGTTATTTTACTATTAGTTATAGTTGGAATGGCAGTAGGTTATGCTGCTTTATCACAAGTAATACAAATTAATGGAACAGCAAATATAACAGCACAGTGGAAAATAATGTTTACCAATATAGAAGAAGGAAAAATGAATGGAGCAGAAACTAATACAGAACCTTCATATACAGCTACTACTGCAAATTTTGATGTTAATCTATTATATCCAGGTGCCTCAGCTCAATATTTGGTAACAGTTGAAAACAAAGGAAGTATAGATGCAGAATTGATTAATATAGATGGTATAGAAGCTGCTAATGCAGAAACACCAACAGATATAACATATTCAATAAATGCAAAAGAAAATGATCCATTACCATCAGGTTCAAAAAAAGATTATATTGTAACAGTACAATGGGATGCAGATGCAACAGAAATACCAGAATCAAAAACAAAAACTGCAACAATTACATTAAATTATCAACAAACTGATTAATATAAAATAAAAACTTGAATCTTTGGAAAATTTATGAACAATACCTAAAAAGTGTTTATGTTCTAAAATTTTATGAAGATTCAAGTTTTTATTAAATTTTTCCTTGAGGAGATTTAGATATGAGTAAACTAAAATTAAAAAAAACAAACTTAACAATGATATCATTAATAATAATTTTTATATTATTTTTAACTATAAGTATAGGTTATTCATGTTTACAACAAAAATTGAATATTTATGGAAAATCAACTATTATTGCAGATGAATCAGGTAAATATATAAATGGAAATAGTACATACTCATATAAAATAATAAATTCACAAAAACAAGAGGAAAGTAATTATATAATATATGATGTAAAACTTACTATAGTAAATATGGATAATGATATAGGTTCATGGGAAATTAGTTTTGATGTTCCTAAAGGATATAATGATTTTATATCTAATATAAAAGAAGGTTTTTCAAAAAAATATGAAAATGGAAGATTAACAATATATTCTGAAAATGGCTATTTATCTAAAGGAAATACATTAGAATTAGAAATTCAATTTGCTATAGATGGCGAGTTTAGTATAAATAATCTAACATTAAATGGAAAATTAGCTTCAGAAATCATATAAAATGCGGTATTTTAAGTTATAATAATACAAATGAAAAAGGAGTACATATATACAGAAATGAACAAAGAAAAAAGAACAATAATATTGTATGTAGCAATATTATGTATGATTTTAATAGGTTGTTTAACATTAACTGTTTTTGTTGTACCAAGCTTTTTTCAAGAGTCTACAAGAATAGTTACTATGATAATTTGGATTGCAATCACAATTATTGCAATTCCTATAGAAAATGATCATACAAGATTTAAAGGTAAAAGTGAGAAAATAAAAACTACATTAATAATAGTTACAATATATTATATAATATATTTTTTATTAGGGTTAATAGTAGGGTATAAAAGAAGCCCATACTCCAGAGGCTTTTTTATGATAATAAAAAACCTATTTTATGTTGTAGGATTAATTGCAATTCAAGATTATGTAAGAAGTAAAGTGATTAATAATCAAAGAAAAATGATAAATTATATTTTATTTACATTTATTTTTGTATTATTAAGATTAGATTATACAGAAGGATTTAAAGTATTTTCTTCAGGAGAAAAGATTTTTGAATATATTGCATCAGTTATAATACCTGAATTAGCAAAAGGATGTGTATGTAGCTATTTAGCTATTTCTGGGGGTACATTACTTGTATATGCATATTCTATACCAGTTGCTATTTTTCAAGTGTTAACTCCAATTTTTCCAGACTTAGATTGGTTTTTAACATCTATATTTGATGTTTTAATATCATTTATAATATTTTTATATAATAACTATGAACACACAATTAAAACAACAAGATTAACAAGAAGAGAAAAAAAGAAAATAAATCCTATACGAAAAATACCAGCAATAATGATTTTGTTAATAACTGCAGCTTTTATTGCAGGCTTTTTACCAATTAAGCCAGTTGCAATAATGTCATATAGTATGGTTCCAACTTTTAGTAGAGGTGCTATAGTTATTTCAGTAAAAATGAATGAAACAGATCTACACAAACTAAAAGTAGGAGATATATTGCATTATAAGGCTGAAAATGGAGAAGTTATACATAGAATAATTAATATAAAACAAGATAAAGATGGTAAATTACTTTTTCAAACAAAAGGGGATAATAATAATACAGCAGACAGTAAATTGGTTGAAGAAGAACAGATTATAGGTTGTATAAAAATGTATATTCCATATATAGGATATCCATCTGTATGGTTTAATGAAATTATATTGCAAAAAAAATCTTTTATAACAATTTAACAAAAGAAGAGGTGTGAAAATGGAGAAATATGAAACAAAAAATAGAACTAAAAATGTTTTAAGAAATATGTGTATTAGTACTGTAATATTATTCTTAGGAATAATATTAATATTTAAGTCATTAAAAATAAAACAAGGAACTCAAGATATATTGTATACATACAATGTAAATAAAGATGTTAATTATACAGTAAATTTAGTAGAAAATGAATTTTTTGAAAATCCAATTTTAGATATGGATAAAACATATATTTCTAGTCTGGTTGATAAAATAAATATGAATTTTACATACTCTTTACATGGTAATAAAAAAGCAAAAACCAAATATATATATCAAATAGTGGCAGTATCTACCATAAAATATGCAGATGATAAACAAGATTCAGAAGAACCTATTTGGTCTAAACAGTATGTAATTCTTGAGCCACAAACAGTTGATAATCAGGATTCTAATTTTAGTATTAAAGAAAATTTTGATATTGATTTTGCTACTTATAATACAGAGGTAAAAAAATTTAAAGAACAATTACACTTACCAGTTAAAGCTGATTTACAAATCAAATTAATTGTAAGAAGTGATATGGATGTACCAGAAGTAGAAGATACAGTTATTGAAAATTCTATTATGAATTTGAAGATGGATTTAGCTGAAGATGTGTTTACTATAGAAAAACAATTTGATAATACTGATACAGAGTCTATTTTTGCAAATACTGAGAGTAGTAAAGAAGTTAATAAACCTTTAGTAGCAATTGGTGGAGTATTAGTTATTATTGCTATTATGATTATGTTAGATTCTGTTAGAAGATCTATCAAATTTAATAAAAAGAGTGATTATGGTATTGCTTTAAATAGAATATTAAAGAATTATGGTGATATTGTTGCTGAGATTGTAAGTCCAGTAGAAATAGATAATTTGAATGTAATTGATGTTAAAAATTTTGACCAATTATTAGATATTGAAGAAGAAATTAGAATGCCTATTTTATTTTATGAAACAATTCCAGATGAACAAGGAGAGTTTATTATTGTTTGTGATAATATTGCTTATAGGTATGTGATTGGATAATTTAGTTAAACAATTTTACAGTTTTTTCTACTTTATAAAAATAGAATTTATTTTTAAACTTAAAGTAACTAAAAAAATTCTTATAAAAGGTTGTAATAATTTTGAAAAATTGATATACTTATATAAGTAAAAAATATTAAATCTTTTCTTATACAAGGAGGTAAATATATGGAAGATTATAATGTTAATAATTTAGATAATGATATGTCAAATGAAGCAGTCATATCAGGTAACGTACAAGCCATGCCAGTTAGTTCTGATGAAATTAGTTTAGGAAATAATGCAATAAAAATTGCTGATGATGTAGTTGCTGTAATTGCTGGTGTAGCTGTTTCAGAAATACCTGGAGTTGCTAATATGGCAGGTGGTTTTGCAGGAGGACTTACTGAAGTATTAAGTGGTAAAAAAAATATGGCTAAAGGTATTAAAGTTGATGTTAATGAAAAAGAGACTAAAATAGATGTTAATATAATTGTTGAATATGGAACAAGAATTCCTGATGTTGCATATGAAATTCAAACTAAAGTAAAAAAAGCTGTAGAAACTATGACTGGATTAAAAGTATCTGAAGTAAATGTTCATGTTCAAGGTGTAAATATTAGCAATAACAACATTTCTAATAATGATGTAAATAAAAATATTGAACAATAAAAAATGAAAATTAATTAAGCATTAAAAAAATAATAAATGCTTTAATTTTTGATAAAGCACGGAAGTTTCAATATGCCGTGCTTTCTTTTACTAAAGGGAGGTAATTATTTATGAAAATTTTAGAGAGATTTGCCCTAATTTTATTCTCAATAATTATGTTAGTACTAGCTGTTATGAATTGTTTAGTTATGTTTGATATTGTAGAATTAAAAAGTATTTATAATTTTTTAGAAGATTTAATTGAATATGATGTTGCCCGTAAAATTATAATATGTACTTCTATTGTTTCAATTTTACTTGCAATTAAAGCATTATTTTTCCCTTCAAAAACAGCTAAACAACAAGAAGTAAAAACAGGAGTACTATTAGAAAATAAAGATGGTAGATTATTAATTTCAAGAGATACTATAGAAAATATGGTTAATAGTATTGTTAAGAGCTTTCAAGAGGTACTTGATATACAAACTAAAATTAATTTAGATAGTAGTAGTAATATTACAGTGTATATTAGTTTGTTGGTAAAAGAAGATTCTTTAATAAAGGAATTATCATCAAATATACAAAATAAAATTAAAGATACTATTAAAAGAAGTACAGGCTTAGAAGTTAATCAAGTAAATATTAATATAAAAGATATTGATAGTACTAGAAAAAATAATAATCAAGTAAAAATCAATGCAGATGGAGTTCAAATAATTGAAACAGATAATATAAAAACTAATAATACTCAAATACAAAAAAATGATAATATAGAAGAAAAATTTCAAATAAACCAAAATTCAAATGAAGAAAATAACATTATAATTAATCAAAACCAAGCCGAAAAAGAAATACAAACATATGATATCCAAAATATACAAAAAGATGAAGAGTTTAGTGTTGTCAAATAGAAAGGTGGGGAGATTTTATGGATAATAATGGAAATTTTCTATCAAAAAATATTGGAGCAATTATAGGTATTATAATAGCATTAGTTATTACTTATACAGGATTATATAGAATTGTTATAGCTATTATTGCAATGATAATAGGAGCATATATTGGAAAATACATACAATACAATAAAGAAGAGGCAAAAGATAAACTTAAAAGATTTATAGACAAGTTATAAAAATGAGTTATATTATTAAATAATTATAAAATAGGTTGTATTTAGAAGGGTGAAAAAAATGAATAAGTCTACAATAAGAGAATTAACTTTCAAATTATTATATAGTTTAGAAATTCAAAAAAGTTTTGAAGAAGAAGATATTGAATTATATTTTGAAACAATGGAATTAGATCAAAATCAAGTAAAAGTTCAAATTAAAGAAGATGTAAATAATATTATAAAAAATAATGATGAGTTAGTAAAACAAATTTCAAAAAATTTAAAAACAGATTGGAAATTGGATAGAATTTCCAAAGTTAATGTTGCACTATTAAAACTTGCTATTTATGAAATGTTATATAAAAATGTTCCATATAAAGTAGTTATAAATGAAGTTGTTGAACTTGCTAAAAAATATGGAGAAGATTCTTCTAGTTCTTTCATAAATGGAGTATTAGCTACAGTTGTTAAAGAAAATAATTTGTAAAAACAAGGAAAGAGGGATTAAATGGAATACAATCCAATTACAGTTACAGATTTAAATAGATATATAAAAAATAAAGTAGATGGTGATGAATTTTTAAATAATGTTCTAGTAAAAGGTGAGATTTCAAATTTCAAACATCATTATACAGGTCATATGTATTTTACATTAAAAGATGAAAATTCTTTAATAAAATGTATAATGTTTAAAACATATACACCAAATTTAAAATTTGTTCCTAGAGATGGAATGAAAGTAATGTTATTAGGAACAGTTTCAGTTTTTGAAAGAGATGGAGTTTATCAAATATATTGTAAAGCTATGCAAGAAGATGGGATGGGAAATTTATATACAGCATATGAAGAATTAAAAAACAAATTGGAAAAACAAGGATTGTTTGATAATAAATATAAAAAGCCAATTCCAAAGTTTCCTAAATGTATAGGAGTTTTAACAGCAAGTACAGGTTCTGTTATAAGAGATATAATAAATGTTTCTACAAGAAGAAATCCTAATTGTTATATCAAATTATTACCAGTTCCAGTTCAAGGAAAAGGTGCTGCAGATAAAATTGTAGATGCAATAAAAATAATGAATAAATATAAATTAGCTGATGTAATTATTCTTGCACGTGGAGGAGGTTCTTTGGAAGATTTATGGCCATTTAATGAAGAAATTGTTGCACATGCTATATTTGAGTCTGAACTTCCAGTTATTTCAGCTGTAGGACATGAAACAGATTTTACAATTGCTGATTTTGTAGCAGATTTAAGAGCACCAACTCCTTCTGCAGCAGCTGAATTAGCAGTTCCAAATATTGCAGACATATTATTAGATCTGAATAAATATAATAATAGGTTAAAAAATTCTTTGAACAAAAAGATAGAATTAATGAGATTAAGATATGAAAAATGTATTGTAAGTAGAGTATATAAAGAACCTTTGCAAAAAATAAATGAAAAATATATTTCAATTGATATGAAAGTAAAACAAATGCATAATATTATAAATAATAGAATAAAAGATAATAAAGCAAAAATGATTGAATTAATAACAAAATTAGATACATTAAGTCCTTTAAAAACATTAGCTAGAGGGTATAGTTTAACAATGGATTCAAATGGTAAAATTATTAATTCAGCCAAAAGTCTGAAGAAAGATGATAAATTGATTTTGAAATTTAAAGATGGAGATACAAATGTTAAGGTTATTTAGGGTTTTTATTATGAAATAATCTATAAGTAACAAATAAATTATAAGGAGTAAAATACAATGGGTAAACATGATAAAAGTAAAAATAATAATGATACAAGAACTTTTTGTAAAATAATATTAGTTATAAGTGTTATTGCTATTATAGGTATTTTAGTATATATGGCTAAAATTTATTTTGGTGGAAAAGAACAAACAAATGCAGATACAACTGCAAATACTAATCAACAAAATAATATAGTAGCAGAGCAAAATAATGTTGAAGAAAAAAAAGATGATAATTTAGCAGAAGAACAACAAGTGCCTAGTGAAGAGGTTGTAAAAGAACCAGAAGAAACAAAAAGTGAAGAAACTAATAATGAAGAAAATTCTAATGCTCAAGAAACAAATACAAGTAATGGAGAAGAAAGTAGTATAGGTAATGAAGAAAAAGCTATACAATTAGCTCAAAAACAATATGGAACTACTGATGGAGTGTATTTTAGAATAGAGCAAACTTTATCTAATGGTGTATATGAGGTTTCTGTAAGAGATGAAGAAACAACTATGGAATATGCGTGGTACACTATTGATGTGAAAAATGGAACAGTAAAATAGTTCTTTTAAATTAAAAAATTATATCATGAAAGTTAGATAATATAAAAGTTTATAGGTATCCTTTAAAAACCTAAATATATTATATAGGAAAATAGTGAAATTATGAAAAAAGAAGATAATATGAATTTTGAAGAAGCAATAAAAAAATTAGAAGAAATTACAACAGAACTTGAAAAAGATGATTTAGATTTAGACACTTCAGTTTCAAAATTTGAAGAAGGAATGAAAATATCTAAATTATGTAGTAAAATGCTTGAAGATGCAGAAAAAAGAATAAGTGTTTTAATTAACACAGAAGATGGAATAGTAGAAGAAGATTTTGAATAGTAAGAAAGGAATATAAATAGGTAAGAATATGAATTTTTTTGATAGGTACAAATTTGTAATAGTGCCATTTGCAACTTGGTTCTTTATACAATTATTTAAAGTGATATATGATTTGGTAACAACTAAAAAGTTCAATTTTAAAAGAATCTTAGGAGCGGGTGGAATGCCAAGCTCACATAGTGCAGTAGTTACTTCACTTACAACTTTAGTAGGAAAGTATCAAGGTACAGATAGTGCTGATTTTGCTATGTCTTTGATATTTGCTTGTGTAGTTATGTATGATGCTGCAGGTGTAAGAAGAGCAGCAGGAAAACAGGCTAAACTTTTAAATAAGATTATAGATACTCCTGGTTTGTCTAAAGTAGAAGTTTCTGAAAAATTAGTAGAAGCTTTAGGTCATACACCAATACAAGTTATTGTAGGTGCTTGTATTGGAATAATTGTAGGATTGATTTTTTAAAAAGAAGTTCTAATATAGGAGGTAACAAATTATGAATGACATTCAAATAGCACAAAATGCTAATTTAGAAAAGATTGATAATATTGCAAAAAAAATTGAAATAAATGAAGAATTTGTAGAACAATATGGAAAATATAAAGCAAAAATTGATTTAAAAATCTTTAATGAATTACAAAATAAAAATAATGGAAAATTAATACTAGTAACTTCTATAAATCCAACACCATTAGGTGAAGGAAAAACTACAGTTTCAATTGGTTTAGTAGATGGCTTAAATAAAATTGGTAAAAAAGCAATTGGAGCTTTAAGAGAGCCATCATTAGGGCCTGTATTTGGTATAAAAGGTGGAGCAACTGGTGGTGGATATTCTCAAGTTGCCCCTATGGAGGAAATTAATTTACATTTTACTGGAGATATTCATGCTATAACTTCAGCTAATAATTTATTATCAGCAATAATTGATAATCACATTTATTTTGGAAATAGATTGGAATTTGAAAAAGTCACATGGAAAAGATGTGTGGATTTAAATGATAGACAATTAAGGCTAGTAAATACAGGTTTATCTGGAGAAAAAAATATTGTTCCAAGAGAAGATGGATTTGATATAACTGTTGCTTCAGAAATAATGGCTGTATTATGTTTATCTGAAAATATTCAGGATTTAAAAGAAAAAATTTCAAATATTATAGTTGGATATAATAAAAATAAACAACCTATAAAAGTTAAAGATTTAAATGCACAAGGAGCTTTAACTGTTTTATTAAAAGATGCAATAAAACCTAATTTAGTTCAAACATTAGAAAATAATCCATGTCTAATTCATGGTGGACCTTTTGCAAATATTGCACATGGATGTAATAGTATTATTGCTACAAAAATGGCTTTAAAACTTGGAGATTATGTTGTAACAGAAGCAGGTTTTGGTGCAGATTTAGGTGCAGAAAAGTTTTTAGATATAAAATGTAGAAAAGCAAATTTAAAACCAGATGCTGTTGTATGTGTTGCTACAATTAAAGCACTAAAATATCATGGAGGAATGGCAAAAGAAGATATTCAAAATGAAGATATAGAGGCTTTAATAAAGGGAACAAAAAATATATTAAAACATATAGAAAATCTAAGAGAAAAATTTGGATTAAATGTAGTAGTTGCAATAAATAGGTATAATACAGATACTGAAAAAGAAATCCAAATATTAACAGATATATTAAATGAAAATAATGTAGAATTAAGCTTATGTGAAAATTGGGGAAAAGGAAGTAATGGAATTACAGATTTAGCAGAAAAAGTAGTAGAATTATGTGAAAAACAATCTGATTTTAAATTTATATATGATTTGCAAGATTCTATAGAAACAAAAATAAAAAAGGTATGTACAAATATTTATGGTGCAGATGATGTAGAATATAGTTCAAAAGCACTAGAAAATATTAAATTGATACAAAATCTTAAATATGAAGATTTACCAATTTGTATTGCTAAAACACAATATTCTTTTTCTGATGACCCAAAAAATTTAGAGTGTAATGAACCATTTAATATACATGTTGAAGATGTAAATTTAAAAACTGGTGCTGGTTTTATAGTTATATTAACAGGTAAAATAATGACTATGCCAGGATTGCCAAAAGTACCTGCAGCTGAGAATATTGATGTGGACTTAGATGGAAATATTGTTGGGATTTTTTAATTTTTTTTAGTGTTCTACAATAACTAATATAAATATAGTTTTTAAATGATTTTAGAATATATATAAATAATATTTTTATATAATAAAATAGATTAATAAAATTTGTATAAATAACCTCGTTTTGGAAAAAATAATTTCTAAATGAGGTGATTTTTTATGAAAAATTTAGCCAAAAGGCAAAAATTATTCGCAATTTTGAGCATTGTTTTTATATTTTGTATTTTTTTAGGATATAATTTGTTTTTTAGAAATAATGAGGTAATTGCTTTATCAAGATATGGGTCTACTGGTAGTGAAGTAACACAGATTCAAACAAAATTAAAAAGATGGGGATATTATAATGGTAATATTGATGGTGTGTATGGAAGTAAAACAGCTGCTGCTGTTAGGTCATTTCAGGCAAAAAATGGGTTAACTGTTGATGGAATTGCAGGACGTAAGACATTAGAAGCAATGGGAATTTTTAGTTCATCATCATCAGGTAGTAGTAGTAATAATAGTGATTTAAATTTATTGGCACATTTGATTTATGCAGAAGCAAGGGGTGAACCTTATTCTGGGCAAGTTGCGGTAGGGGCTGTTGTTTTAAATAGGGTGAAGAGTAGTAGTTTTCCTAATAGTGTAGCTGGGGTAATTTATCAAACAGGAGCATTTGATGTGGTTAGTGATGGGCAAATTAATTATTCACCAAATACTACTGCTATAAATGCGGCAAGAGATGCGATGAATGGGTGGGATCCAACTTATGGGTGTATTTATTATTTTAATCCAAATACGGCGACAAGTAAGTGGATATGGTCTAGGCCACATGTTATTACAATTGGAAATCATAGATTTTGTAGATAAATTTTTTTTTTATTGTTTGATAGTTTTGCAGTAAGCCGTCAAATTCAATAGTTATGTAAAAGGGATAAATATATTAACATTCCGTACGCTTACTGGCTT
>CANPWE010000039.1 GCA_947581895.1 uncultured Clostridia bacterium
GCGCCAAACTGCGCACTCACTGCATATTAATATATTTTCCTGCATTACATAACTATTGAATTTGACTACTCTACAAAGTTTGGTTATGTGAAAAGTATTAAATAGTAACGGAAAATATATAGATGATATTGAATATTATTTAGTTGAATGTTAAAATATGGTAAAATAAATTAAAAATGTAAAAGATATAAAAAAGAAAACTTTTGTAAAAATGTATCTAAATTTCTGAATAATTGTCAAAATATACAGAAAGGAGAGTATGGTATAATTAAAATATCATACAGATTTATAAGTGGATAGAAGTAAAATTATAGTAAAAACAAGTATTTTAGGAATAATGCTTAATATTATCCTAGTAGTATTTAAATCTACAATAGGTTTAATAGTAAATTCTATTGCAATAATTTTGGATGCTATAAATAATTTAACAGATGTATTATCTTCAGTAATTACAATTATAGGAACAAAATTAGCTGGTAAAGCACCAGATAAAAAACATCCATATGGACATGGGAGAATAGAATATTTCACATCTGTAATTATTGCTACAATTATATTATTAGCAGGAATTACTGCTATAAAAGAATCTGTCGTAAAAATAATAAATCCTGAAGAATCAGATTATTCATTAATATCTCTAATAATTATAGCAGTTGCAGTAATAATCAAATATGTAATGGGTAAATATATAAAAAAGGTTGGAAAAAGTGTTAATTCACAAAGCTTAATAGCTTCTGGGCAAGATGCATTTATGGATGCAATCTTATCATTTACAACACTTGTATCTGGTATTATCAATTATATTTGGCATTTTAGTATGGAGGGTTATTTAGGTGTTATCATAGCATTAGTAATAATAAAAACAGCATTTGAAATGTTAAAGAAATCATCAAATTCATTGTTAGGGGAAAGGGCAGATAGTGCATTATCTAAAAAAATAAAAGATGAGATTATGTTATTTGAAGAAGTTCAAAGTGTATGTGATCTAAATCTACATAACTATGGACCATCAAATACAATAGCATCAGTACATGTACAAGTCAGAAATGATATGACTGCAGAAGAAATACATATTTTAACTAGAGAAATCGCTTATAAAATTTATACAGATTTTAATATAACTTTAACAATAGGTATTTATGCTGCAAATAATAAAGGAGAATTTGGGAAGATAAGACAAGAGATAGAAAATGTTACTAAAAATTATAAAGAAATTTTGCAGGTACATGGATTTTATGTAGATAAAACAAAATCAAATATTTTTTTTGATTTAATAATTGATTTTTCAGTAAAAGATAAACAAAAAATTGAAAGTGAAGTTGTGGCTAAATTAAAAGAAAAATTTCCTGAATATAACTATAATATTATTCTGGATTCTGATATTACAGATTAGAAGGTATAGAAATCGAGAAGGTATAAAAATCGTGGGCAATGGAAATTTGGGGGACCAAGAGGAAATTTCCAATTCCCCAAATTTCCATTGCCCATGATTTCCAATAGTAATAAGATAAAGGAGGGTATATTAATGAAATTATTAATACAAAGAGTAAAAGAGGCAAATGTTAAAGTGGATGGAGATGTTGTTGGAAACATTGAAAAAGGGTTATTAGTTTTTATTGGAATAACACATACAGATACAGAAGAGACTGCAGAATATTTAGCAAAAAAATTATGTGCATTAAGAATTTTTGAAGATGAAAATGGAAAAATGAATTTAAATGTCAAAGAAGTTGGAGGAAGTTTGCTTGCTGTATCTCAATTTACATTATATGCAAATTGTAATAATGGAAATAGACCATCTTTTACTGATGCAGCAAAACCAGAAATAGCAAATTCATTATATGAATATTTTTGTAAAAAATGTGAGGAGCAACAGTTAAAGGTCGAAAAAGGAATTTTTGGAGCAGATATGAAGGTAAGTCTTTTAAATGATGGACCTGTAACTATTATTTTAGAAAAATAAAGGAGGAATTGTATTAAATATGAAAATTATATCATGGAATGTAGCAGGATTTAGAGCATGTTTAAAAAAAGGATTTGATGACTTTTTTAAAGAAATAGATGCAGATATTTTTTGTATTCAAGAATCAAAGGTAATGGAAGATCAATTTGATTATCATCCAGAAGGATATTATAGATATTTAAATCCTGCAGAAAGAAAGGGATATTCAGGAACACTAGTTTATACAAAAATAAAACCTTTAAATGTTAAATATGGAATGGGAATTGATGAACATGATCATGAAGGTAGAATTATAACAATGGAATTTTCTAAATTTTATGTTATAACTGTATATGTTCCAAATGTAAAAAGGGATTTGTCTAGACTAGAATATAGAATGAAATGGGAAGATGATTTTAGGAAATATTTAAAAAATTTAGAAAAGTCGAAACCTGTAATAGTTTGTGGAGATTTAAATGTAGCACATGAAGAAATTGATTTAAAAAATGCAAAAGCCAATATTGGTAATGCAGGTTTCACATATGAAGAAAGAGGAAAGTTTACTGAATTACTTGAAAGTGGATTTATAGATACATTTAGACATTTTAATCCAGAAAAAGAACAATACTCATGGTGGAGTTATATGGGACAAGCAAGAGCTAAAAACATTGGATGGAGAATTGATTATTTTGTTGTATCTGAAAATATAATTAATAATGTATCTAATGCAATGATTTATGATGAAGTATTAGGAAGTGATCATTGTCCTATTAGACTAGATGTAGATTAAACTACTATAAAAAAATTTTTTTATGAAAAAATGTTAGGAGGTAATAATTGGTAAATAAAATTAAATTTTCAAGATAAATTAATAAACTTAATAAAAAATTGTTTAGTTGTAAATAATAAATATAAATAAAAATCAAGAAGGTGTTATTTAATGAAAGATAAATCAAAAGAAAATATGGAAGTAAAAAACGATAAAGTAGATATAAAAAAATTGTATGGCAAACAATGTATATCAAGTATAGATGAATTTATTTCAGATATGAAAATAGATATAAATAAAGGTTTAAGTTCAGAACAAGCTGAAGAAAATATATCAAAATATGGTAAAAATGAGCTAAATAATTCTAAACCTAAAAAGTGGTATAGATACTTTTTTTCTAGTTTAATGACTCCATTTAACCTGATTTTGATTGGTATAATTTTTGTTTTAGTATATACAGACATATATTTAACAAATCCACCAACATATGCTAATATAATAGTTATTAGTGTTTTAATTTTAGTAAGTACATTACTTGAGTTTACTATAGTATATAAATCAAATAGAGATGCAGCAAATTTGAAAAAACTTATAGCAACTACTGCAACTGTAATTCGTAATGGAGAAAAAGTGAAACTTCCTATTTCAGAATTAACAGTTGGAGATGTTGTTACATTATCAGCAGGTGATTTAATTCCTGGTGATTTACGTTTGATAGAATCTAATAATTTACATGTTAGTCAATCTTCATTAACAGGAGAATCAGAAGCAATTGAAAAATTTACACAAACCCAATTACAATCAATAGAAGAACTTGAAAGTATTACAGATTTAGATGATATTTGTTTTATGGGAACAAATGTTACTAGTGGTTCAGCAAAAGGTGTTATTTTTAAAACAGCAAATAATACTTATTTTGGAAAAATATCTACTGCTATAAATAATCGGAAAACCTAAAACTACTTTCCAAAAGGGAACAGAAAATCTAAGTAAATTATTAATAAAATTTATGTTAGTTATGATACCAATAACTTTCTTATTAAATGCAAATAAACATAATCTATTAGTTGCCTTTACATTTTCAGTTGCTATAGCAATAGGAATAACTCCTTTATTACTTCCAGTTATATTATCATCTAGTTTAGGTAAAGGTGCTATAAGAATGTCCAAAAAGAAAACTATTGTTAAGCGTTTAGATAGTATTCAAAGTTTTGGAGCAATGAATATATTATGTACAGATAAAACTGGAACTTTAACAGAAGATAATATTGTTCTAGAGAAATATTTAGATGTATATGGAAATGAAAATATAAAAGTATTAAATTATGTGTATCTTAATGCTTATTTTCAAACAGGTTTAAAGGGAAATATAGATGAGGCGATTTTAAATAGAGCAGAAAAAGAGGGAGTTTCAGGTTTAGAGAATGAATACACAAAAATTAATGAAATTCCATTTGATTTTGTAAGAAGATGTCTTTCTGTAATAATTTCTAATAATCAAGGTTTACAAATTATAACAAAAGGTGCTATAGAAGAAATTTTGGAGATGAGTACTACTGCAGATGATAATGGAAAAATTATCCCAATTACAAATCAATTAAAAAATAATATAATAAATATTTCTAAAAAATTAAATCAAGATGGAATGAGAGTTATAGGTGTATGTAGTAAAATATTAGATACTGCAACTGCTGATTTTTCAGTAAATGATGAATCTAATATGACATTTTTAGGTTTTATAGGATTTTTAGATCCACCAAAAGAGTCTGCAAAAGAGTCTATAAAAAGATTAAATAATGCAGGAATAAGAGTTATTGTTTTAACAGGTGATAATGAATATGTAACTAAGGCAATATGTGAAAAAGTTGATATTAATACAAAAAGAATTGTATTAGGAAGTAGTTTAGATACTATGGAAGATTCTGCTGTAAAAAGACTTTTGAGAGATACAAATGTATTTGCAAAATTATCACCAATTCAAAAAGCAAGAATTATAAGGCTTTTGAAAGAAAGTGGAAATATTGTAGGATATATGGGAGATGGTATAAATGATGCACCATCACTTACTAATGCTGAAGTTGGAATTTCTGTAGATACAGCAGTAGATATAGCTAAAGAAACTGCAGATATAATTTTACTTGAAAAAGATTTAAATGTTTTAACAGATGGTGTTGTTGAGGGAAGAAAAACTTTTGGAAATTTGATGAAATATATAAAAATGGCGGTTAGCTTTAATTTTGGGGAAGTTCTTTCTGTTGTTATTGCAAGTGTGTTTTTACCATTTTTCCCAATTACTCCTATTCAATTATTAGTACAAAGTTTATTATATGATTGTGGTCAATTATCAGTTCCATTAGATAATGTTGATAAAGAATATTTGCGTAAACCTAAAAAATGGAATATTGATAGTATAAAAAGATTTATGCTTTATATGGGACCTACTAGTTCAGTATTTGATTTAATTGTGTTTTCAATTTTGTGGTTTGGATTTAAGTTGCGTGCACCAGATGCAGCATTATTTCAGACAATTTGGTTTTCATATGGAGTTGTTTCAAATTTAATTGGATTACACATTATAAGAACAGCTAAAATACCTATTGTACAAAGTCATGCATCAAAATATGTGTATGCATCTTCAATTATATTAAGTATTATAGCAATTGTTATTCCATATACATTTATTGGAGCATTTTTGGGGTTAGTTGCTATACCATTTAAGTATATTGCAGTTATTGTAGGAATTCCAATTTTATATTGTTTTGTGGCTTCTTTTGTAAAAAAATTGTATGTGAGAAGATTTGGGGATTGGATTTAGTTTATTAAATAAAAATCTGGAACATGTGGTAAATTTGCTTGTTCCAGATTTTATTTATTTGACTACTCTACAGAATTTTGTTTAAATTTTGGTTTTGTATTGACAAAAAGGATTGTGGTATAATATAATGTTAGCCAAGGCTAACAAAAAGGAGAAAGGTTGTATATGATATCGAAATCTATGGAAGAATATATAAAGGCAATGTATATTTTGAAACAAAAAAATGGAAATATACGTGTTACAGATATTGCTGAAAAAATGAGTTGTACAAAGCCTAGTGTTAATAAAGCTATAAATAATTTAAAAGAAAACGGATTTGTAAATTATGAGTCATATAAAGTAATTGAGTTAACTGAAGAAGGTATAAATTTGGCAAAAAAAATATTAGAAACATATGATATAGTTTTTTTATTTTTAAAAGATGTGCTTGGTATAGAACCAAAAATGGCAGAACAAGAAGCAGAAAAAATGAAATCAGCAATGAGTGATGAAACTATAAATAAATTAGCAAAATATGTACATCAAACATTAAATTTAAATGATTTAAATTGTGATTATGATGTTAATAGAGAAAAATGTAGATGTTGTGTAAGAAGAACGAAAAACAAATAAGGAAGGGAAAATTATTATGAGCGAGAAATTATTAGAAATTAAAAATTTGAATGTTAATGCAGAAGAAAAACAAATTTTAAAAGGAATAGATTTAACAATTAATAAAGGAGAAATACATGTAATAATGGGACCAAATGGTTCTGGAAAAACAACAACAGCAAATGCTATATTAAATAATCCTGCATATACAAAAACACAAGGAAGTATAGATTTTGATGGTGAAGATATAACAAATTTAAAAACAGATGAAATAGCAAGAAAAGGTATTTTTATGTCTTTTCAATTACCAGAAGAAATACCAGGAGTTTCTGTTACTAATTTTCTAAAATATGCTAAAAATAAAGTAACAGGAAAACCAGTAAAAATATTTCAATTTAAAGATGAATTAAAACAATATATGGAAGAATTAAATATGAATCCTGATAATATGGAAAGAAGTTTAAATGTAGGATTTTCAGGTGGAGAAAAAAAGAAAAATGAGATTCTTCAAATGCTTGTGTTAAATCCTAAACTTGCAATTTTAGATGAAACTGATTCAGGATTAGATGTTGATGCTATAAAAATAGTTTCTAAAGGTATAGAAATGTTCAAAAATGATAATAATGCTGTTTTAATTATTACTCATAATACTAAAATTTTGCATAGTTTAAAGGTTGATTATGTACATGTATTAGTTAATGGAAAAATTGTAAAAACTGGAAATCAAGAATTAGCTAAAGAGATTGAGGAAAATGGGTATAGTATATATAAAAAATAAGAAGATATTTTATATAAATGAACATATAAGACTATTATAAAATTTTGTCAAATTGAAAGGAAAGAAAAATGTCAAAGACTAAAATTGAAGAAATAAACAGAAATATCTATGATATAAAAAATAAGGATGAATATGATTTTAAGATAAAAAAAGGTTTAACTAAAGAGATTATTGAAGAAATATCTAAACAAAAAAATGACCCAGATTGGATGAGGGATTTTAGATTAAAAGCATTAGAAACATATAATAAATTGGAATTACCAACATGGGGGCCAGATATTTCTGAGTTAAATATGGATGAAATTGCAACATATGTTAAGCCTAAAACTAAATTAAATAATTCATGGGATGATGTTCCAGATGATATAAAAGATACTTTTGATAAATTGGGAATTCCAGAAGCAGAAAAAAGTTCATTAGCAGGTGTTGGTGCACAGTATGATTCAGAGGTTGTGTATCATAGTATGAAACAAGAACTAATATCTCAAGGTGTAGTATATACAGATATGGAAACAGCAGTAAGAGAATATGAAGATTTAGTAAAATCACATTTTATGAGATGTGTTCCAGTAAATGATCATAAATTTGTAGCATTACATGGAGCTGTATGGTCAGGTGGATCTTTTGTATATGTTCCAAAAGGGGTGAAAGTTGATATTCCACTTCAATCTTATTTCAGATTAAATTCACCAGAATCAGGGCAATTTGAACATACATTAATTATAGTTGATGAAGGTGCTAGTTTGCATTTTATAGAAGGATGTTCAGCACCAAAATATAATAAAGTAAATCTTCATGCAGGATGTGTTGAATTATATGTAAAGAAAAATGCGTATTTACGTTATTCTACAATAGAGAATTGGTCAAAAAATATGCTTAACTTAAATACAAAAAAGGCTATTGTAGAAGAAGGTGGGCAAGTTGATTGGGTTACTGGCTCATTTGGCTCTAAAATATCAATGTTATATCCAATGAGTATATTAAATGGAAAAGGTGCTAAAACAGAATATACAGGTATTTCATTTGCTGGAAAAGGACAAAATTTAGATAATGGTTTTAAAGTAATTCATAATGCACCAAATACTTCAAGTGTAGTAAATGCAAAATCAATTTCAAAAAATGGAGGAAAATGCACATATAGGTCATTAGTACGAATTACTGAAAATGCTAAAAATTCAAAATCATCAGTATCATGTGAATCATTAATGTTAGATGATTTTTCAATATCAGATACAATTCCTGTAAATGATATTAGAACAGATGAAGTTGAGTTCTCACATGAAGCAAAAATTGGAAAGATTTCAGATAAAACAATATTTTATTTAATGAGTAGAGGTTTATCTGAAGATGATGCAAAAGCAATGATTGTAAGAGGGTTTGCATATCCAATTTCTAAAGAATTACCAGTTGAGTATGCTGTAGAAATGAATAATTTAATTAATCTTGAGCTTGAAGGTGCTATAGGATAAAATGGAGAAAGGATTATAAAATGGAAAATATAAAATTGAATGAAACACCAGTTAGAACTTCTAGAAATTTTAATATTAATAATATAAAACTTGAGAATATAGTAATTCCAGAAAATTTAGAGGAATTTAAAAATGTTACAATTTCAGAAATAGGTTCTAAAATTACTATAGGTTCAAATGTAGATAAGTTTAATTTAACCTATGGTTTAGGTGAATTTTTTACAAATCAAGTTAATAATAATTCAAATTATAAAGCT
Source organism: uncultured Clostridia bacterium (assembly GCA_947581895.1). Taxonomy (GTDB): domain Bacteria; phylum Bacillota; class Clostridia; order TANB77; family CAG-508; genus CAG-492. The sequence goes on from CANPWE010000039.1 coordinate 8,622, forward strand.
AATATTGTTGTAGATAGTAAAACAAATAAAGAAGTTAAAGTTGAATTTAAACTAGACTCTAATAATTCTAATTTAGCTGATAATATTGAAATAACTGCTAATGAATCTACAAAGGCAACTATAATTTTAAAATATGAATCTGATAAAGATGTTGTAGGTTATCATAATGGGGTAATTAGGGCTAAAGCAAAGGAAAATGCTGTATTAAATATAGTTATAGTTAATTTATTAAATGAGTTATCAAATAATTTTATTAGTATTGAGAATAATTTTGAAGAAAATTCTAAAATTAATTATTATATAATTGATTTTGGAGGAAAAAATAGTATTACAAATTATTTTTCAAATATAATAGGAGAAAATGCAGATAATAAATTAAATACAATATATTTAGGTAAAGATAATCAATTATTTGATTTAAATTATATAGGGGAACTTTATGGAAAAAAATCAAATATAGATATAGAAGTACAAGGTGCTTTAACAGATAATGCTAAAAAACATTTCAAAGGAACAATTGATTTTAAAAAAGGTTGTAAAAAGGCAACTGGAAATGAAAATGAAAATTGTATATTATTATCAGAAAGTGCTAAATCTTTAGCTTTACCAATGCTTTTATGCTCTGAAGAAGAAGTTGAAGGAAATCATAGTAGTAGTGCAGGAAAAATTGGGGAAAAAGAGCTTTTCTATATTATGAGTAGGGGATTTGAAATCAAGGAAGCAATGAAACTTATGGTAAGAGCGAAATTTAATAAGATTTTAGAAAATATCAAAAATGAAGATTTAAGAATTCAAATATTAGAAGAAATTGATAAAAGGTTAGATTAGATTTTTTTGGTAATAAATATTTAATAGATAAAATGGAGGAAAAATGATGAATCACGAAGAAATAGTAGTAAAAGATTTTCCAATTTTACAAAATAGAAAAATAGTATATTTAGATAGTGGTGCAACTACCCAAAAACCAGTGCAAGTATTAAATTCAATTGACAAATTTTATAAAAATTATAATGCAAATCCACATAGAGGTGCATATTCTTTAAGTATTGAAGCAACAGAAGAATATGAAAATACAAGAACCAAAATTGCACAATTTATAAATGCTAAAAATAGAGAAGAAATTATATTTACAAAAAATGCTACAGAAGGATTTAATTTAATTGCATATTCATATGGAATGGAAAAATTATCAAAAGATGATGAAATAGTTATTTCAATAATGGAACATCATTCTAACCTAGTACCATGGCAAAAAGTTTCTAAAATTACAGGTGCTAAACTTAATTACATGTATATTAATGATGAATTTGAATTATCAGATGAGGAAATTGAAAGTAAAATTACAGATAAAACAAAAATAGTTGGAATTACACATGTTTCAAATGTTTTAGGTACAATAAATAATGTTGAGAAAATTATTAAATATGCTCATAAAAAAGGTGCTATAGTTGTAGTAGATGCATCTCAAAGTATACCTCATATGAAAATTGATGTGCAAAAATTAGATGCAGATTTTCTAGTATTTTCAGGGCATAAAATGCTAGCACCTTTGGGAATAGGAGTGTTATATGGAAAAAAGGAATTATTAAATGAAATGACTCCTTTTTTAATGGGTGGAGATATGATAGAATATGTATATGAACAAGATACAACTTTTGCACCATTACCTAATAAATTTGAAGCTGGAACTCAAAATGTTGAAGGTGTAATAGGATTAGGGGCTGCTATTGATTATATTGAAGATTTAGGTTATGAAAATATAAAAAAACTTGAAGATGAAGTTGTTTCATATGCAAGAGAAAAGTTATTAGAATTAGATTTTTTAACCTTATATATGACACCAAATACAGACAACCATTCTAGTGTGATTTCTTTTAATATTAAAGGAGTACATCCACATGATGTTGCTAGTATTTTAGATAGTAATGGAGTTTGTGTGCGTTCAGGTAATCATTGTGCACAACCACTTATGAGATTTTTAGGGGTTGATTCTACATGTAGGGCAAGCTTTTATTTTTATAATAGTAAAGATGATGTGGATAAACTTGTAAATGCTTTAAAAAAGGCATTTGAAATGTTTAAAAAATATATAGGTTAATATATGTATATAAATATAATTTTTTATTAGAAGGTGGAAAATGTGGGAGATTTGGAAGATGTTTATAATGAGTTGATAATGGAACATAGTATGAATTCTTATAATAAAAAGAATTTGGAGAATGCAGATTTCTGTGAGTTAGGGCATAATCCTAATTGTGGTGATGAAATTACTTTGGAAGTAAAATTAAATGGAGATATAATTGAAGATATGGCATTTAATGGTCATGGTTGTGCTATTTCTCAAGCTTCTACATCAATAATGATTGATACTTTAAAAGGTAAAACAGTAGAAGAAGCTAAAGAGATTGTTAAAACTTTTATTGAAATGATTAAAAGAGAAACAACTAATGAAGATGATTTAAAAAAATTAGAAGATGCTATTGCTTTTAAAAATATATCTCATATGCCAGCTAGAGTAAAATGTGCTTTACTTGCTTGGCATACAATAGAAGGGATATTAAATAAGGAAAGGAAATAAGAAATGGAAAATAAAAGGGTCTTATTAGGAATGAGTGGTGGTGTGGATAGTAGTGTATCTGCACTATTACTTAAACAACAAGGCTATGAGGTAATAGGTGCTACTTTAGAGTTATTTGCAGGAAGTAGTTGTTGTAATATAAACACATATATTGATGCAAAAAATGTGTGTAATTCAATAGGAATTCCACATTTTACATATGATTATAAAAATGAATTTAGAAAATATGTTATTGATGATTTTATTAATTGTTATGCAAATTGTAGAACACCAAATCCTTGTATAGAATGTAATAAATATATGAAATTCGGATTAATGTATGAAAAAGCAAAAGAACTTGGGTGTAATTATATTGCAACTGGACATTATGCTAAAACTGAATTTAGTGAAAAATATGGATGTTGGGTATTAAAAAAATCAAAGGCCGGAAAAAAAGATCAAAGTTATGTTTTATGGAATATGCCTAAAAATTTAATTGAACATATATTATTTCCTTTATGTGATTTTGAAAGTAAAGATGAGATAAGGGAAATTGCTAAAAATAATAATTTAAAAGTAGCAAATAAACCAGATAGTGAGGATATCTGTTTTGTACCTGATGGAAATTATAAAAAATTTTTGGAAAACAATTCTAATATAAAACCAAAACAAGGTAATATAGTAAATACAGATGGCAAAATATTAGGAAAGCATACAGGGTTATATAATTACACAATTGGACAAAGAAAAGGTCTTGGAATATCAAATTCAGTTCCATTATTTGTTTTAGGATTTAATAAAAAGAAAAATGAAGTAATAGTTGGGGAAGAAAGCAAATTATATAAAAAAGAAATTCTTGTGGGAGATATTAATTTATTATTAGTAGATAAAATAGAAAAAGAGATGGAAGTAGAAGTAAAAACAAGATATTCTTCAAAAGTAGCTAAAGCTAAAATTAGTATGCAAAATGACAAAATAAAAGTAATATTTGATGAACCACAAAGGGCAATTACTCCTGGACAATCAGCTGTGTTTTACATAGATGATATTGTTTTAGGTGGTGGAAAGATATATGAATAATATCAAATTTTAAGAAAAAATTTGTATTCAAATATAAAAAAATCATTTGACAAAAATCACAACTTAATAGATAATAAGTATATAAAAAAGAGAAAATTTTACACAAAAGAAATAGTAAAAAAACAAAGGAGGAAATGTAGTAATGTATGTTTTTAATAAAATTACAGTTACACCACAATTACCAGAAAGAATAAAAGAATTATCTAAAATATCAAATAATTTATGGTGGTCTTGGAATACTGAATTTTTAAGATTATTTAAACAAATAGATATAGACTTATGGGAAAAAGTAGATAAAAATCCAATTAAATTCTTAAAATTAATTTCTCAAGAAAAATTAAATGATGTTTTACATAATAATAGTTTTCTAAAACAATATGATCAATTAGTAGAAAATTTTAATAATTATATGAATAGTAAAAATACATGGTTTGCAAAAAAATATCCTAATAATAAAAATGATTTAATAGCATATTTTTCAGCAGAATATGGATTAGATGAAATAGCACAAATATATTCAGGAGGTTTAGGTATTTTATCTGGAGATCATTTAAAATCAGCTAGTGATTTAGGTATTCCATTAGTTGCAGTTGGATTATTATATAAGAATGGATATTTTCACCAAAAAATAAATGCTTATGGTGAGCAAGAAACTGAATATAGAAATTTAGATATTTCATCATTACCAATTAAAGAATTGAAAGATGATAAAAAAGAAGATATTTTAATTGAGGTAAAACTGCCAAAAAATAGTTTGTATCTAAAGGTATGGAAAATGAGTGTTGGTAGAGTTAATCTATATTTATTGGATTCTGATACAGAAAAAAATTCAAAGGAATATAGAGATATTACATCAACTTTATATGGAGGAAATCAAGAAACTAGAATTCAACAAGAGATTGTATTAGGTATGGCTGGTACGAAATTATTAAAGGTTCTTGGTTTAAATCCAACAGTATATCACATGAATGAAGGTCATTCATCATTCTTAATTTTGGAATTAATAAATGAGATTATGAAAGAGAAACAGGTATCATTTAATATTGCAAAAGATATTGTGTCATCAAAAACTGTATTTACAACTCATACACCTGTTCCAGCAGGTAATGATATTTTTCCAACAAGTTTAATTGAGACATATTTTAATGGATTATGGGATAAATTTGGAATTTCAAAAGAGGAATTTTTAAAACTTGGTATGGCTCCAGATGCAAAAATTGAAAATAGTGGATTTAATATGGGAATTTTAGCATTAAAGGTTTCTGGGAAGAAAAATGGTGTTAGTAAATTACATTGTGCTGTTTCAAGGGATTTATTTTCAGATGTGTGGCCAAATATAATAGCACATGAATCACCAATAACTTATGTAACAAATGGAATTCATACATGTAGCTGGCTTTCTCCAAATATGAAGATATTATATAATAAGTATTTAATTCCTTTTTGGCAAGATATGATTTATGATGATAATGTTTGGAAAAATATCAAAAATATTCCAGATAAAGAATTATGGGATGTGCATGTTGAAAGAAAAAGAAAATTATTGGCTTATGTGAAAGATAATACTGCTGAAAGGTTAAAAAGAAATGGGTATACTTATGATGAAATTTCAAAAGTTATATCAGGGTTAAATCCAAATGCTTTAACAATAGGGTTTGCAAGGCGTTTTGCTACATATAAAAGGGCAACTTTGATTTTTAGGGATTTGGAGAGAATAACACAAATTTTGAGTGATTCAGATAAACCAGTTCAATTAATATTTGCAGGAAAAGCACATCCAGCAGATAAAGAGGGGCAAGAATTGATAAAGTTTATAAATGAAATATCAATGAAACCTCAATTTAAGGGTAAGGTTTTCTTTTTAGAGGATTATAGTATTGCAATGTCTAAGTATTTAATAAGTGGTGTTGATGTGTGGTTAAATAATCCAAGAAGACCAATGGAGGCTTCTGGTACAAGTGGTCAAAAAGCATCTGTAAATGGTGTAATTAATTTTAGTATTTTAGATGGCTGGTGGGCAGAAGGATATAATGCTAAAAATGGTTGGAAAATTGGTGTAAATGCGAATTATGCTAATTATGAAATTCAGGATAATGATGATAGTGAGAGTATTTATAATACATTAGAGAAAAAGGTGATTCCAAGTTATTATAATAAAAATGAAAAGGGTTATTCATATACATGGTTGAATATGATGAAGGAGTCTATTATTTCAACAGGGGGTAGGTTTAGTACGTCTAGGATGTTGGTTGATTATGTAGATAAGTTGTATATGCCTTTGTGTAATTTAACTAATAAATATTATAGTGATATTGATAATGTGACTAAGTTTAATGAGTGGAAACAGCAGGTTGTTGAGAGGTTTGATAAAATTGTGATTACACAGGAAGATAATGTGGATAATGAAACAATTGATGCTGGTAAAATTATAAAGGTAAAATGTAAAGTTAAATTACCAAATATAAATCCAGAACATATTCAGGTTGAAGTTTATTATGGGCAAATTGAGGATAGTGGTATTGTTAATAATGTTACTATAATTCCTATGTATATGAAAGAGGCTAATGAGGATGAGAAGACCTATTTGTATGAGGCACAGGTTGAGCTTACAACTGGTGGGGATTATGGGTATACTTTTAGGGTTATGCCTAAGCATGAGATGATTTTGGATGCAGAGAATTTGAATTTGGTTAAGTGGATTGAGAAATAGGTGATTTTGAAATTTTGGCGCGTGTGTGCAGTTTTGTGTGGTGCATGCGTCTTTTTTTGTGATTTAAATTTTTTGCTTTTGCAGTTGGCCGCCCAAAAAACCTAGATAATAATTGGGCTCTTGGGGGGAGAAATTATATATTACTTTAAAAATGTTTCCCAACAGCGCACAGAGAGTAATAATTCCTGAGCGTGAGGGTCGGATTGC
>CANPWE010000040.1 GCA_947581895.1 uncultured Clostridia bacterium
GTCCCCACTTAAGCCACATTTTCAAAATAATATATGTCAACAGCCATACTTATCTTGGATTTTTTGACGGTCTCCTGTAAAAGCATTACATAACTATTGAATTTGACTACTCTACAGAATTTTGTTATGTGAAAAGTATTAAATAGTAATATATAATATTGCAAAACTTCTAAAAGTACTATATAATTTGGAACATAAGTGATATATTAGAATAGGAGAATGAAATAATGAGATTAGATAAATTTTTAAAGGTTTCAAGAGTAATTAAAAGAAGAACAGTGGCTAATGAAGCTGCTGATAATGGAAGGGTAGTTGTAAATGGAAAAATAGTAAAACCAAGTTATGATGTAAAAGTTGGTGATATTGTAGAAATTAAATTTGGTGATAAAATATCAAAATTTGAAATATTAAAGATTCCACAGGTTCAAGGTAAAGATATGGGGGAATTAATTAAAATTTTATAATCTTTTTGTAATCTCTGTTCAAATCAAAAATTGTAACATAATAAGGAGGTAGATTGGTATGGATTCAAACAAAAAATATGATGTGATTTTAATAGGAATGGGACCTAGTTCTATATTTTGTGCATATGAATTAATACAATTAGGGAAGGCTAATAATGTTTTATTAATAGAACAAGGAAAACGTGTTGAAAATAGAGTTTGTCCTATAGAAAAAACTGGAAAGTGTACTAAATGTAAGCCTTTTTGCAATATAACTAGTGGATTTTCTGGAGCAGGTGCTTTTTCAGATGGAAAATTATCTCTTTATAATGAGGAAGATGATGATATTTATGTTGGTGGAAATTTACATAAATATATTGGGGTAGATGAAACTAAAAAGTTAATAGATTATACAGATGGGATTTATTTAAAATTTGGTGCAGATCCTAAATTAGAAGGTGTTGAGTATAGGGAAGAAGTTACTAAAATTAGGAAAAAATCTTTAAAAGAAGGTATTAATCTAATTGATATTCCAATAAGGCATTTAGGAACAGAAAAGGCACATGAATTATATAAGAAACTTGAAGAATATTTAGAAGAAAATAATATAACAATGAAATTTGAAACAATAGTTCAAGATTTAATTATTGAAGATAATAAAATAAAAGGTGTTGTTACAAAATCTGCTAAGCCAGAATCAGATGAAAAAGAAAATTATTATTCAGATAAAGTTGTTATTGCTATAGGAAGAAAAGGTGCAAATTGGCTATCTGATATGTGTGATAAATATAATATTGAAACAAAAGCTGGTGTGGTTGATATTGGAATTAGATATGAATTACCAGATTCTGTTATGAAAGATATAAATAAATATATGTATGAGGGAAAATTTATAAGTAGACCATATCCTTTTAAAGATAAAGTAAGAACATTTTGCCAGAATCCAAGTGGATTTGTTGCTTCAGAGGTGTATGATAATAATTTAACTTTAGTAAATGGTCATTCTTATAAAGATAAGAAAAGTACTAATACAAATTTAGCAATTTTAGTATCACATAATTTTAATCATCCTTTTAATAAACCAATTGAATATGGTCGTAATGTGGCTAAAAATTTAAATGAATTAGGTCAAGGAAATATAGTAGTTCAGCGTCTTGGAGACATTAATAGAGGAAAAAGAACTTGGCAAGAAGAATTAGATAGAAATTCAGTTGTACCTACTTTAAAATCTGCAGTACCTGGTGATATAACATTTGCGATAGGATATAGAACAATGACAGATATATTACAATTTATAAAGGAAATGGATAAAATTATTGAAGGGTTTGCACATCCAGATAATTTATTATATGGACCTGAAATTAAGTTTTATAGTAATAAAGTAGAGATTGATAATAAGTTTGAAACTAGTGTAAAAGGTTTATATTCAATTGGTGATGGTGGAGGAATGACAAGAGGATTAATGATGGCTTCTGCATCAGGTGTGCAAATGGCTAGAAATTTAGAGATATAAGAAAAATTGTAGCAAATATTTTTTAAGTAAATAACAAAGAAAGGAAGTAAAAAATTATGTCAAAATTTGTACACTTGCATGTACATAGTGAATTCAGTTTATTAGATGGGGCAAACAGAATAAAAGATTTACCAGTAAAAGCCAAAGAGCTTGGAATGGATGCAATTGCTATTACAGACCATGGTGTTATGTTTGGTGTAATAGATTTTTATAAAGCATGTAAGTCAAATGGTGTGAAACCTATAATTGGTTGTGAAGTATATGTAGCACCACGTACAAGGTTTGACAAAGAGCCTAATATAGATAATAAATATTATCATTTAATTTTATTAGCTAAAAATAATGAAGGATATAAAAATCTCTCAAAACTGGTTTCTTTAGGATTTGTGGATGGATATTATTACAAGCCTCGTATAGATAAAGAGATTTTAGAGAAGTATCATGAGGGATTAATTTGTTGTAGTGCATGTTTAGGTGGAGAAGTTGCACAAGCTATTATACATGATAATATGGAAAAAGCAGAAGAAATTGCATTATGGCATAAGAATATATTTGGAGATGATTATTATTTAGAAGTTCAAAGTAATAGTTTGAGAAAACAAATTGTGGTAAATCAAAAACTAGTTCAATTATCACGAAAATTAGGAATAAAACTGGTTGCTACAAATGATGCACATTATTTAACAAAAGAAGATTATTATAATCATGAAGTTTTATTATGTATTCAAACAGGAAAAAAAATGACAGATGATGATAGAATGACATTTGAAACAAATGATTTTTATATTAAATCACCAGAAGAAATGGAGGAATATTTCAAAAATATTCCAGAAGCAATAGAAAATACAATAGAGATAGCTAATAAATGTAATGTAGAGTTTGAATTTGGACATACAATTCTTCCAAATTATGATGTACCACCAGAATTTGAGACACATTATGATTACCTGAAAAAATTATGTGATGATGGTCTTCAAAAAAAATATGGAAATAATATTACACAAGAAATTAAAGATAGAGCAGAATATGAATTATCAGTAATTAAAAAAATGGGATATGTAGATTATTTTTTAATAGTTTGGGATTATATTAATTATGCTAAATCTGAAGGAATACCAGTAGGACCAGGACGTGGTTCTGGTGCTGGTTCAATAGTTGCATATGCAATAGGTATAACAGATATAGACCCAATAAAATATAGCTTAATTTTTGAAAGATTTTTAAATCCGGAAAGAATTAGTATGCCAGATTTTGATGTGGATTTTTGTTATGAAAGAAGACAAGAAGTTATAGATTATGTTGCAAGAAAATATGGACATGATCATGTTTCTCAAATCATTACTTTTGGAACAATGTCAGCTAGAATGGTAATTCGTGATGTTGGTAGAGCCTTAGATGTTTCATATGCAGAAACAGATAAACTTGCTAAAATGATACCAAATGAGATACATATTACAATAAAAAAAGCATTAGAGCAAAATAGAGAATTACGAGAATTATATGAAAATGATCAACAAGTAAATAAATTATTAGAAATAGCAATGGGATTAGAAGGAATGCCAAGACAGGCTTCAACACATGCATGTCGGAATAGTAATTACAAAAGAACCGGTAGATACATATGTTCCATTATATGTTAGAGATGGTTTAATTTCAACACAATTTATAATGACAACATTAGAGGAATTAGGACTTTTGAAAATGGACTTTTTAGGATTGCGTACATTAACAGTTATTCAAGATACTATTGATTTGGTTAAAAAAAATAGAGGAATTGATGTTGTATTTGATAGAGAAATGAATGACCCTAAAGTATATAAATTATGGCAAAGTGGAGATAGTATGGGAATATTCCAGTTCGAAAGTCAAGGAATGACAAACTTTATGAAAGAATTAAAACCAGATTGTTTAGAAGATATTATAGCTGGTGTTTCATTATATAGACCAGGTCCAATGGATCAAATACCAAGATATATTGCAAACAAACAAGATCCAGAACATGCAGTATATACACATCCTGCATTAAAACCAATTTTGGAAGTAACATATGGATGTATGGTATATCAAGAACAAGTAATGCAAATAGTAAGAGATTTAGCTGGATATTCATTAGGTAGAGCTGATTTAGTTCGCCGTGCAATGGGAAAGAAAAAACTTGATGTAATGGCAAAAGAAAGAGAATATTTTATTCATGGTCAGGTAGATGAGGATGGTAATGTGGTAATTCCAGGTTGTGTGCGTAATGGAATTGATGAGAAATCAGCAAATACAATATTTGATGAAATGGCAGAATTTGCAAAATATGCATTTAATAAATCACATGCTGCAGCATATGCAGTAGTATCATATCAAACAGCTTTTCTAAAAGCATATTATAAAGAAGAATTTATGGCTGCTACTTTAAATAGTTTTCTAGGAAATTTAGATAAAGTTCCACTATATGTCGAAGAATGTCGAAAAATGGGAATTCAAATTCTCAAACCTGATATAAATAAAAGTTTTACTAAGTTTACTGTTGATGAAGGAAAAATAAGATTTGGTTTAGGAAGTATAAAAAATGTTGGAACAAATGTAGTAGAAACTATTGTTAATAATCGCAAGCAAAATGGAGAATTTAAAGATTTTTCAGATTTTTGCGAAAGAATGCAGGGTGAATCTGTTAATAAAAAATGTATAGAGAGTTTAATAAAAGCAGGAGTTTTTGACGAATTTGAGCAAACAAGAAGTACATTAATGGCATCATATGAAGATATATTAGATAGTATATCAGATACAAGTAAAAAAAGTTTAAAAGGACAAGTTACAATGTTTGATTTAGATTTTGAATCAATGAAATCAAATAATGATAATAGTTCAGGAAATGATTTGATGTCTGAAATAAATCATAAATTAGATAAAATGAAATATAAATACACAGTATTAAAAGAATATTCAGAAAAAGAACTTTTATCAATGGAAAAAGAGATGCTTGGACTATATATTTCTGGACATCCTTTAGAAGGATTAAGAGAAAAAATAGAACAAGAAACAACTATTAATACTCTTAGAATGAAAGAAATTCAAGAAATAGAGGAAAATGAACTTAATAGTTTACCTAGATATCAAGATGGGCAAATGGTTAGAATAGTTGGTATTATAAATAGTGTAAAGAAAAAATATACAAAAACCAATAAAATTATGGCTTTTACAACAATAGAAGATTTATATGGGCAATGTGAAGTGATAGTTTTTGAAAACTGTTATCAAATGTGTTCAAATATATTAATGGATGAGAATATTGTTTTAGTAGAAGGAAGACTTAGTATTCGTGAAGATGAGGATGTTAAAATTGTTGCAAATAAAATTGTAGAGTTTAAAGGTGAAAGCACTAATAAGGGAAATGTTTTGAAGATTAATATTACAGATTTAAATGATATGCAAAAGGATAAATTAAGAGGTATAATAAGGTTTTTTTCAGGAGATAAAAATAATTGTAGAATTGATATTCAAAATGGAGATAGAGTTGATTCTGCTGGTGGTGTTTTGATGAATGAGGAAATTTTGAGGGAGTTTATAGAGATTGTTGGAGAAGATAGAATTAAAATATAAATTAATCAAAAATGTGATTGAAAATGAATTGACATTGATGCCAAACTATGATAGAATATATATCTGTAAGCCGCCTGAGTCGGGTTTAAAATGCTAAATATATTTTAGCTACCTAGTATTTTATGCTTAGCGAGTATACATATAAAGGGAGGTGTACTTAAATGTACGCAATAATCGAAAGTTGTGGAAGACAATATAAAGTTTCAGAAGGAGATGTAGTATATTTCGAAAAATTAAATTCTGAAGAAGGTAAATCAGTATCTTTTGATAATGTTGTTTTAGTTTCTAATGAAGGTAAAGTAGAAGTAGGTGCTCCTTATGTAAAAGGTGTAAAGGTTGAAGGTAAAGTAGTTGCACATGGTAAAGGTAAAAAAATATTAGTTTACAAATACAAAGCAAAGAAAAACTATAGAAGAACACAAGGTCACAGACAACCATACACAAAAGTTGAGATAACAAAAATAAAAGTAGGTAAATAATAAAAAAATCTAAATACTGAAAGGAGTGAAAAAACATGGCTCATAAAAAAGGTCAAGGTAGTGTTAAGAACGGTAGAGATAGTGAGTCTAAGCGTCTTGGTTTAAAAAGAGCTGACGGACAAGTGGTTCCAGCAGGAAACATTTTAGTTAGACAAAGAGGTACAAAAATTCACCCAGGTACAAATGTTGGCATAGGTAGTGATGATACTTTATATGCTAAAGTAACTGGTAGAGTTAAATTTGAAAGACTAGGAAAAGATAAGAAAAAAGTTAGTGTTTATCCTGTAGAGGAAGTAAAAAACTAATTATATTTTACAAGGGGCGAAATTAATTAAAATTTCGTCTTTTGTTTTTTATAAAATTCTTGCAAAAACAATGGAAATCTTTTATAATTTTGTCTAAGAGTTGTAATTGATAAAAAATAAAATTAAATTAATTTTTATCATTTTAATTTGCAAATTGAGAGGAATGAGAGATATATGAAAATAATTGTTAATAATATGGTTGGTAAACGATGGCAAATATAACTTTTATTAAATAAAATAATATTATTAAAAAATTGAAAGGATGATATTTATGGGAAAAAAAGTTATATTAAGTGGAATTCAAGCTACAGGAGACCTAACATTAGGAAATTATATAGGAGCAATGAAAAATTTTGTAAAAATGCAAGATGAATATGATTGTTATTATATGATAGCAAATTTACATGCATTAACAGTAAGAAGAAATCCTGAAGAATTAAAACAAAATGCCTTAAAAGTTTTAGCATCATATATTGCAGCAGGAATAGACCCAGATAAAAGTACATTGTTTTTACAATCACAAGTTCATGAACATGCAGAACTTGGTTGGGTATTAGATTGTTATACATATATGGGTGAATTATCAAGAATGACACAATTCAAGGATAAATCAGCAAAACATGCAGATAATATAAATGCAGGATTATTCACATACCCAAGTTTGATGGCTGGAGATATTTTATTATATCAAGCAGATTTAGTACCTACAGGAGAAGATCAAAAACAACATGTAGAGTTAACTAGAGATATAGCAGAAAGATTTAATAATTTATATGGAGATACTTTTAAGATTCCAGAACCATATATTCCACAAATAGGTGCAAGAATTATGGGATTACAAGACCCAAAAAGTAAAATGAGTAAAAGTAGTACAATTCCAAATGATACAATATTATTAATAGATACACCTGAAGAAATAATGAAAAAGTTAAAAAAAGCAGTTACAGATTCAGAAGGAATTGTAAGATATGATGAAGAAAATAAACCAGGAATTAGTAATTTGATGGAAATCTATGGAATTATAACTAATAAAACTATGGATGAAATTGAAAAAGAATTTGAAGGTAATGGATATGGTACTTTTAAAACTAAGGTTGCAGAAACTATTATAAAGGAATTAGAACCATTTCATAAAAAATATGATGAGCTTATGAAAAATCCACAATATTTAGAAGAAATATATAATAAAGGTGCTAAAAAAGCATCAGAAGTTGCAAGTAAAACTTTGAAAAATGTTTATGAGAAAATTGGAATTATAAAATAATATAGAAGATAGTTAATAAATGAACTATCAAAAATATCAATTAAACCATCAATAAAAAAAGATGACATTAAAAATAATGAATTATATTAAAAGGAGGAAACGATGTTTACAGATTTTGTAAAAATAATTGTTAAATCTGGAGATGGCGGAGATGGAGCGGTTTCTTTTAGAAGAGAGAAATATGTTGCTGCTGGTGGACCAGATGGTGGAGATGGAGGAAAGGGTGGAGATATTTATTTTACTGTTGACCCAGACTCTAATACACTTATTGATTTTAGATATAAGAAAAAATTCAAAGCTGAAAATGGTAAAAATGGTGAAGGTGGTCGTCGTTATGGAAAAGGCGGAGAAGATTTATATATAAAAGTTCCTTTAGGAACTATAATAAAAGATGTAGAAACAGGTAAAGTTATAGCTGATTTATGCAAACCTAACCAAACAGAGTTGGTTTTTCAAGGTGGTAGAGGTGGAAAAGGAAATTCACATTTTGCCACATCTACAAGACAAGCTCCACATTTTTCACAAGGTGGAGAAAAAGGAATTGAGAAAGAAATTATTTTGGAATTAAAATTACTTGCAGATGTAGGATTAATAGGATTTCCAAATGTAGGAAAATCCACATTTTTATCAACAGTTACATCTGCTACACCTAAAATTGCAGATTATCATTTTACAACATTAGAGCCTAATTTAGGGGTTGTAAAAAGTGAATATGGTGATAGTTTTGTAATTGCTGATATACCAGGAATAATAGAAGGTGCAAGTGAAGGTACAGGATTAGGTCTTCAATTTTTAAGACATATTGAAAGAACAAGATTATTATTACATGTAATTGATGTATCTGGAGTTGAAGGAAGAAATCCTGTTAATGATTTTAATATTATTAATAATGAGTTAAAAAAATATAGTGAGAAATTAAGTAATAGAACACAAATTATAGTAGCTAGTAAAGCTGATTTAATTCAAGATGAAGAATTATATAAAGAATTGGTAAAATTAGCTGAAGAAAAAAATATGAAAATATTTAAGATTTCAGCTGTAACTGGTGAAGGTGTAAAAGAATTACTTGATTATGTTTCAAAAACATTAAAAACACTTCCAAAAGAAGATTTGATTGATATAGAAGATATTAAAAAAGTTTATACTTTGGAGGAAAAGGAAGAATTTACTATTACTAGAGAAAATGGAATATTTATAGTTAATGGACCTGGTGTTGAAAGAATTATGAGAAGAGTTAATTTAGATGATAATGAATCTATGCATTATTTTCAAAAAAGTCTGGATAGATTAGGTGTTAATCAAGCCTTAAAAGAAGCGGGAATTAAAGAAGGAGATATTGTAAGATTAGTTGATTGGGAACTTGAGTGGTATGATTAGGAAACTTATGTTTGACAACTTTCTGTTTGTATGTTATTATATTAATAAGTCATTGTGGAAGGAGTAATTGTATTAATGGAAAAAAGACAAAGTGGAAAGGGATCAAAAGATTTAAATAATAGAGAAAAAGATATATTAAAATTTATTGAAAAACAAGTTTCAGAACAGGGATATGCACCTTCAGTAAGGGAAATTGGTAAGGCTGTAGGTTTAAGCTCAACAGCAACTGTACATTCATATTTATCTAAATTAGAACAAAAGGGATATATAAAAAAGGAAAACCAAAAAGGAAGAACTTTAAGGTTATTAAAAGGTACTAATAATAAAAATGTTGAAAATTCAAATGAAAAAACTTTTTATGAAGGAAGAGAATTGGTTGATGTTCCAGTTATAGGTAAAATAACAGCAGGTGAACCAGTTTTAGCTATAGAAAATATAACTGATAGTTTCTTAATTCCTGTAGATTTTGTTGGAAACTCAGAAAGCTTTATGTTAACAGTAAGCGGTGAAAGTATGATTGAAGCTGGTATTTTAGATGGAGATTATATATTAGTTAAAAAGCAAAATATAGCAAGAAATGGTGAAATAGTAGTAGCTATGATAGATGATGAAGCAACAGTAAAAACTTTTTATATGGAAAATGGACATATTAGATTACAACCAGAAAATAGTACAATGGATCCAATAATAGTTCCTGAGTGTCAAGTTTTGGGAAAAGTAGTGGGAGTTTTTAGAAAATTATAATAAAAATAATTTGTAAAAGAAAAGAGGAAGTAGAATATGAGTAGAATGAAAACGTTTCTTATATATCTTATATTAGTATTAGCTTTTTATGCTTTTAGTAATGTTATGATAAATGCATATTTAAAAGTTTCATATACAGAAGTACGAGATTATGAAATTGATGTTGAAGAATTGTTTGTAGATGTTACTGAATCAAAAGTATCAAAAAGAGATGGATATATTTATGGATGTGTAAAAAATAATAATAGTTCAACATTAGAAAATAAATATTTAAAGGCAAGTATGATGGATAAATATGGAAACGTGCTTGGTGAAAAATATGTTTTAATAGACAAAATAGAACCAGAACAACTACGAAAATTTGAAATAAAATTCGATTATGATAATGTAAAAACTTTTAAAATAGAAATGACAGATACCAAACCAGAAGATATTAATCTTCTTGAATTAATAAAAACAAATGCAAAGGATTTAATGTCAACTACAGTTAATTAATATAATGTTATGTAAAATAAAATTAAAGTATAAAAATGTATTAGTGATATCAATTTATTACTAATATATTTTTTTAAGGAAAACGTTGATATTTTATATTAAATGTAATATAATTGTAAAGTAAATGAAATGAGAACGTAATACTCTTTAAAGAAAGGACAGATAAAATATGTTTAATTGGGGGCAAGATATAGGAATAGATTTAGGAACTGCAACTGTAATAGCATATGTAAAAGGGAAAGGTATTGTATTAAGAGAACCTTCAGTTGTAGCAGTTGATAGTAATACAGGAGAAGTGCTTGCAGTTGGAAAAGAAGCAAGAAGGATGTTAGGAAGAACACCTGGAAATATAGTTGCAACAAGACCTTTACGTGAAGGAGTTATATCTAATTATACAGTTACTGAAAAAATGTTAAAATATTTTATTAATAAAATATGTGGCAGATTTGTGTTTGCCCCTAGAATAATGATATGTATACCATCAAGAGTAACAGAAGTAGAAAAAAAAGCTGTAATAGATGCAGCAACACAAGCAGGTGCTAGAAAGGTTTATTTAATAGAAGAACCAATAGCTGCTGCGATTGGTGCTGGAATAGATATATCAAAACCATGTGGAAATATGGTAGTTGATATTGGAGGAGGAACTACAGATATAGCAGTTATATCTTTAGGTGGTTCTGTAACAAGTACTTCTTTGAAAGTTGCAGGAGATAAATTTGATGAATATATAATTAAATATATAAAGAAAAAACATAATGTTATAATTGGTGAAAGAACTGCAGAAGATTTAAAAGTAAATATAGGTTGTGTATATCCTAAAATGCAAGATGCAGAAATGGATATAAGAGGTAGAGATTTAATAGATGGTTTACCTAAAACAATAACAATACATTCAAGTGAAATGCTAGAGGCAATGCTAGAACCAGCATTGATGATTGTTGATGCAGTTCATTCAGTATTAGAAAAAACACCTCCAGAATTAGCTGCAGATATAAGTGATAAAGGGATATATATGACAGGTGGAGGATGTTTAGTTGATGGATTAGATAAATTATTACAAGAAAAAATAGGAATAAATGTTATGATTGCACAAGATACAGTATCATGTGTAGCTCTAGGCACAGGAAAAGCTTTGGATAATTTAGATTCATTAAAATAAAATCTTTTACAATTAAACTATTAAGAGTTGAAATAAAGAAAAATTAAGAGTCGAAATAATGAAAAATTAAGAATTGAAACAAAGAAAATTACGAGTCGAAATAATGAAAAATAAAAAGTCGAAATAGTGAAAAATTAAAAGTTGAAATAGTGAAAAATATTATTGCATATAATTTAGGAAAAGTATATAATATTATTAATGAGTAGAATTAATGTAGTATAAATGAAAAAACATCATAGTTACACAAAAAATATATATTGCAAAAGCCGAAAGAGGTGAATGTAAAAATATGAGAATATTAAAAGATTTCAAGATTCCAAATTTAAAATTTCCAAAGTTTAAAATGAATGGATTATCAGATATTGATGAACTTAATGTTGATTATGATTCAATAAAAAAAGAACAAAAAAACAAAAACAAGAAAAATTCTCAAATTTATGAAAGAACAAATTATAAAACTATAAAAGAAGTATTTGAAAAAGCCACAACAGAATTTGCAGAAAATACTTTTATATTAGAAAAGTTCAATAATAAAGAACCATTCAAAGAAATAAAATATAAAGAATTTAGAAGTGATGTTATATCATTAGGAACAGCTTTAAATGATTATTTAAAAATTAAAGATACTCGTATAATAATAATAGGTGAAAATACATATCATTGGTATGTATCATATATGGCATTATTATGTGGAAGTGGATTAGCTGTTCCAATAGATAAAGAATTACCTGAAAATGAGATTATAAATATGATAAACAGATCTAAGGCAACTGCAGTTATATATTCTACTAAGAAAAAAGAAGTAATTAACAAAATAATGGAATCAAATGCAACTAGTAATGTAAAATATTTCATTCAAATGAATTCAGATGATGAGTTAAATAATAAAACAGTAGGATTAAATTATTTGATAAAACAAGGAAACATATTAATAAATAATGGAAATAATAATTATATGGATATAAAAATAGATCCAAATGAATTTAAAGTACTATTATTTACATCTGGAACCACATCTACTTCTAAGGGGGTAATGTTATGTAATAGGAATTTAGCCGAAAATATTAATGTTGTTTCTGCATTTGTAAAATTGTATCCAACAGACAGATTTTTATCAATACTACCATTACATCATACATATGAATCTACAATAGGATTTTTACTTCCATTATCTGTAGGAATGTCAATAGGTGTTTGTCAAGGTTTGAAGTACATTGTTTCTAATTTTAAAGAAGTAAAACCAACAGCAATTTTGACTGTTCCATTATTAGTAGAAAATTTATATAAAAAAATCAATGCTAATATCAAGAAAAGCAAAAAAGAGGGAATGGTTAATTCAATGATTCATATTACAAATGCTCTAAAAAATGTTGGAATTGATATAAAACGCAAAGTATTTAGTGAAATACATGAAAATTTAGGTGGAAATATAAGAATTATTGTTTCAGCTGCAGCTCCAATTGATGCTAAAATAGGAAAATGGTTTGAAGATATAGGAATAGTATTTTTACAAGGATATGGTCTTACAGAAACAGCTCCAATTGCAGCATTAACACCAGAATGTAAACCAATGATAGGCTCAGTTGGAAAACCTGTAGTATGTGCTGATATAAAAATAGATAGTCCTAATGAAAAAGGAGAAGGAGAAATATTAATCAAAAGTGAAACTTTAATGTTAGGGTATTATGAAGATGAGGAAGCAACTAAAGAAGCAATACAAGACGGATATTTTCATTCTGGAGATATAGGTTATATTAATGAAGAAGGATATGTATTTATAACAGGAAGATGTAAAAATGTAATAGTTACACAAAATGGAAAAAATATTTATCCAGAAGAAATTGAATTAATGTTAGGAGATATACCAGAGATAAAGGAATCAATGGTATATGGAAAACAAGATAAAGAAAATAAAAATGAAAAAGAATTAATTATAACTGCAAAAGTTATTCCTAATTATGAAGAAATAGAGAAAACTCATGGAAAAGATTTAACTGATGAACAAATTCATGATATTATATGGGAAAAAATAAAACAGGTAAATAGAAAATTAACATCATATAAAGCTATAAAAAGACTAGAAATAAAGAAAGATGAGTTTGAAAAAACAACTACAATGAAAATTAAACGTTATGTTGAAATAAA
Organism: uncultured Clostridia bacterium; assembly: GCA_947581895.1. Taxonomy (GTDB): domain Bacteria; phylum Bacillota; class Clostridia; order TANB77; family CAG-508; genus CAG-492. The sequence continues at coordinate 13,513 of CANPWE010000040.1, forward strand.
AAAAGATGGATAGTAAAAAAAATGTAATAATTTTGTAACATAATTGACACAAAAAAGAAAAATAAATAATATTGTAGAAATCAACTAAATGATGTATAATAATAATGATAAATAATTATACTTATGATAAAGGAGGGAAATTTACAATGTCTAAAGTTGACATGGTAAACGTGAAAATGGTGATAACAGAGGAAAAAATTTTAAACAATATAGAGAAAGTTCATAAAATGATTAATCCAAATAGCAAAAAACAAATTGTGCAATTAGAAGATGATGGATATTTTAAGGATTTGATAGAATCCATAAAAACATATTTAATTGAATATCCAGAAAAAGATAATTTCCCTAAGAATGTATATGATGCAGCATATAAATTGGTAGAATATGCAACAACCCAATTTGAAGAAAATACAAAGTTAATAGAAGACCTAATAAGGCAGAGAGAAAAAAACATATCATTATCTGCAATTTTAAAAGACACTTTACAAGCTGTTGAAAATAGGGATACAGACTGGAAGAAAAAGGTTCAAGGATTATCTGTAACAGATTATTCTAAAGAAGTTATAGATACATTAGGTCAAATTGGAAGAGCAAAAAACAATAAAACACCAAATTATTTAGAGGCATTAAAAATAGTAAATACAAAAATAGCTAATCTTGAATCAAATTTGCATATTGAAATAGATATGGAAAGAATTGAAGATAGATCAAAAGCTTTAAGTTATATAGGAATTGAAATAGCAGATGCATTAAAAGAAATACCAGTACCAAAAGAAACTGTTGAGAAAATAACAAATGAAAATACAGAGGTAAATAATGCTAATGTTCAAAATACAGAGGTTACAGAAGGTGTAGAAGAAGATTCATATTATGAAAATACTAGAGTAAATGTTAAACCTTCTTTATGGGAAAGAATAAAAAATATGAAATTAATAAGAAGTATAAGATATATTATGAAAATAAAAGTTGTTTTAGAATTACCTGCATTACCAGAAGGAAAAATGAAAGAGCAACACTAAAATTTGTATTTTAAAAAGATGCACAATTAGGAAGTCAATTTCATATTGTGTATCTTTTTAACATTTTTGTATATTGTAAAATATATTAATAATTATTAAGTAGACTTCTCTAAAATGATTGATAAAAATATTAAATTTTAATAAAAATAAAAAAAATTTCAAAAAACGTCTTGACAAGATACTCATATTAGTATATACTTACAATTGTTGAAACAAACACGCGCCCTTAGCTCAGTTGGTCAGAGCAACCGGCTCATAACCGGTTGGTCCTAGGTTCGAATCCTAGAGGGCGCACCATATGAATACTATTTATAGTATATCAGTATAAGTAGTATTTATTTTTTTATAATTGGGTAGTTGGGTGAGTGGCTAAAACCATCAGACTGTAAATCTGACCTCTTTTGAGTTCCCTGGTTCGAATCCAGGACTGCCCACCAATGATATATCTGTTTGAACTAATAGAACAGAATAAAGCAAAAACATTCAAGTAATTGAATGTTTTTTTTTTGAAAAAATCATTTAAAAAATAATTAAATGTTAGTGTTTAATATTTTTGCAATAAGCCGTCAAATTCAATAGTTATGTAATGCAGGAAAATATATTAATATTCCGTTCGTTTACTGGCGCT
>CANPWE010000041.1 GCA_947581895.1 uncultured Clostridia bacterium
TAAAAATAGCAGAAAGAATCATATTTTTTCTGCTATTTTTTTCTTAAGTTGTTGGTATTGGGACGGGGTTTTTGTCTCAGACAAAAACCCCGTCCCCTTGTCTAAATTTTATTAAAACATTGAAAAATGTAAATCTATGTGATATAATGGGCAATATATAGAAAAATTCTAGTAATGTTAGTGAGAAAAAGTAAAATAATATTTTCTTTTTCAGGTCAGTCACTAACAAAATCCAAAAAAATTGAAATGGAGGTACACCAATGAGAAAGAATTTTCTTTATTTTGCAATGATGCCTAATACTGGGGAAACTTTGAACCGGTTGGCAGAGAATGAGGACGAGCAGATTCTCTGCACAGTAGCAGAGAATACCAGTACCCAAGTAGAGGTTTTGGAGCAACTGGCTGAACATGGCTATAGGTATATCAGATACTTAGTTGCACAAAATCGAAACACACCCCCGGAAATTCTGGCGAAGCTGGCGACTGATAAAGATGACCATGTCCGTTGGGCGGTTTCACAAAATGCGAACACAGCATCAGAAATTCTGGCGAAGTTGGCGACAGACAATAATGAGTTTGTTCAGTGGGGCGTGGCGAGAAATCCTAATGCATCTGCACAAATTCTGGAGGAACTCCTTGGGAAAGGAGACATTGACATTTTATTTGAAATACAAAAAAATGAAAATGTAACCATGGACATTTTATCCAAGCTCTCACAATGCAAGAGTCCTAAGGTGCGTAGTGCAGTGGGGAGAAATCCTGCTGTATCAACGGAAATTTTAACAAGATTGTCACAAGACCAGAGTAAGGAGGTACGTTGCGCAGTAGGAGGCAATCCAAAATCTCCACCAGCAGTTTTGGCACATCTTGCATTAGAGGAAAACATGGATATCAAATGTGCAGTGGGAGGGAATCCTTCTACACCAGTTGAGATACTGTATATGCTCTCTAAAAGCAAGAACCCCAAAGTGCGTAGTGTGGTGGGAAGAAATCCATGTGCACCAGAGGAAATATTAATTTCTTTTTTAAAGGAAAAAGAGGAGTCTATCCTTTTCTCTGTTGCACAAAATCCCAATGCGCCAGAACATGTTTTGTATGAGCTGGCACAAAAAGGAAGTCAACAAGTGTGTCTCGCATTGGTACAAAATCAAAATGTCTCGGAGAGAGTTCTCGAAAGACTTTCCGAACATGGAGATAGGCAAGTTGTTTGTGCTATAGCACAAAGCCCTAAGGCTACAGAGGAACTCCTGTTCCAATTAGCAAAATCTCAGAATGATAGTATTAGGGGCTCAGTGGCTAAAAACACAAAGGCAACTGCGAAAATTCTGGAAATACTGGCCAAGGACAAGAATACAGATGTAAAACGTAATGTTGCCGAGAATCCAAATGCAACAGAGACCATTTTAACACAGCTTGCAGAGGATATGAATGCATCTGTTTGCCAGGCTGTTGCACAAAACCCAAATACAACATCATTAATCTTGGACCAGCTTGTAAGGGCCAAGGATGAACATGTAAAAGGGAAATACTGGTATGTGTATGTTACAGTTACGAAAAACCACAATGTTACAGAAAATATCTTGAACATTCTTTCCAAAAGTGAGAGTCAACAGGTGCGTTTTGCAGTGGCTGAAAACCCAAAAACAACTGCAAAAATCTTGGAAATACTTGCCGAGGATAAGGATATATCTGTTCGACGTAAGGTCGCTGGACATCCAAATGCAACAGTAAGCATCTTGGAGAAACTTGCTAAAAACAAGGATGTGTATGTTCTTTGGTCACTGACGCAAAATCAGAATGTGACTGATGACATATTGAGAAGTATTGCAGAGAACAAGATTGTTGGATTTATTGCAAAAGCAAAGATTTCAAAATAAAACCTAAAGACATAACTACTATTAAAACAGTGGTTATGTCTTTTTTCTTGCTAATTGCATGGGCACATGAACTGTAGACAAGGGGACGGGGTTTTTGTCTAGAAATCAGCAGTTAAGTGTTTTTAATTTAAAATGAAAAAGCGTTAATAAACATAAAAAGTTGACAACACAGAAATTATTTAAAACTTATGGTAACAATATTGAAAAATACAAAATTGTGTGATATAGTATGGCATATGGCTAATAGCCATTTTATATAGTAGGAGTTAGTGAGGAAAAATAAAATAGTATTTTCTTTTTCAGGTCAGTCACTAGCAAAACCAGTAAATCAATTTATTAATGGAGGTTGTACACATGGTAAAAGATTTATCCAAGCTTAATGTACGTACTCGGGTTGTCATTGCAAATGATCCAAATGCGACAGCGGAAATCTTGTCAAGTTTTGCAGAAGACAAGAATGATCGTGTTCGTCATGCAATTGCAGGAAATCCCAATACACCAGCAGAAATCTTGTCAAATCTTGCAAAAGCTGGAACTGTGAGTATTCGGTGTGCGGTGGCAGGAAATCCAAGTGCGACAGAGGAAAATCTGGATAAGCTTGCAAAAGACGAGGATTGGTGTACTCGTTGCGCTGTGGCAAGAAATCCAAATGCAACAGAGGAAATCCTGATTAGCCTTGCAAAAGACGAGGATTGGAATGTTCGTTATGCAGTGGCAGGAAGTCAAAATGCAACAGTGAAGGTCTTGTTAAAGCTTGCTGAAGACGAGGATTATAGTACTCGTTGTGCTGTGGCAAGAAATCCAAATGCACAAGCAGAAATCCTGTCAAGGCTTGCAGAGGACGAAGAGTATTGGTGCATTCGTTGTGCGGTGGCAGAAAATCCAAATGCGACAGAAGAAATTCTGATTAGCCTTGCAAAAGATGAGGATTGGATTGTTCGTTATGCAGTTGCAGAACATTCAAATACACCAGTGGAGATTCTGTCAAAGCTTGCAGAAGATGAGGAGGACCATGTTCGTTGCGCAGTGGCAAAAAATTCAAATACACCAGAGGAAGTCCTGTTAAAGCTTACAGAAGATGAAGATGATTCTGTTCGTTATGCAGCAATGAGAAATTATAAGTAATGCAACTAAAAACCATAACTGCTATTTTGATAGTGGTTATGGTTTTTTATAAAACGTGAAATTCATCTATAAAAGTCCATTTAAAAATGTAGACAAGGGGACGGGGTTTTTGTCTAGAAATCAGCAATTAGGTTTTTTTATTCAAAATAAAAAAATGTTAATAAACATAAAAAGTTGACAGCACAGAAATTATTTAAAACTTATGTAAAGTAATCACAAACAAAAACTTCACAACCATCAAAAGATATGATATAATTACCAACAAAATAGAAATACTATAAAAGGAAAATGCAATCTAACAAAAATCACATTAGAAAAGAAGGAAGGTATATATAAATGAATGACAAAATAATAATCAAAGGTGCAAAAGAACATAATTTAAAAAACATAGACATAGAAATACCAAGAGATAAGTTAGTAGTTGTAACAGGCCTATCTGGCTCAGGAAAATCATCACTTGCATTTGATACTTTATATGCAGAAGGACAAAGGAGATATGTTGAAAGCTTATCATCATATGCAAGACAGTTCCTTGGGTTGATGGAAAAGCCAAATGTAGAGTCAATTGAAGGATTATCACCAGCAATATCAATAGATCAAAAAACTACTTCAAGAAATCCTCGTTCAACTGTTGGAACAGTAACTGAAATTTATGATTATATAAGATTATTATATGCTAGAACAGGTGTTCCACATTGTCCAAAATGTGGTAAAAAAATCGAAAAGCAATCTATAGATCAAATTATTGATTCAATTATGAGTTTGCCAGAAGGAGCAAAAATTCAAGTATTAGCTCCTGTTGTAAGAGCTCGTAAAGGGGAATATACTAAATTACTTCAAGATTTTCAAAAACAAGGTTTTGTGCGTGTTAGAATTGATGGAGAAGTAATAGAGCTTTCTGATGATATTTCTATTGATAAAAAGAAAAAGCATAATATAGAAATAATAGTTGATAGACTTGTTGTTAAACCTGAGATAAGAAGCAGATTAACTGAATCTGTTGAGGTTGCACTAAAAAATGCAAATAATTTGGTGTTGGTTACTACATCAGATTTAGGAGATGATCAAGCTCTAATTGACCGTTTAAATGTATTACAATATGGTAAATTATCAGATAAATCATCTGAAAAAACAAAAGGAGGAGATGCAGAAATTTTATTTAGTCAAAATTATGCATGTCCTGATTGTGGTTTTAGTTTTCCTGAATTAACACCAGGTTTGTTTTCATTCAATAATCCATTTGGAGCATGTCCAAAATGTACTGGTATTGGCTATTTAATGAGAATGGATGAGGATTTAATTATTCCAGATAAAAACAAAACTTTATATGATGGAGTTAAGGCATTTGGTGCTAGCACTATGAAAAAAGGTGATACAATGGCAAAAATGTACTTTGAAAGTATAGGTAAACATTATGGTGTAAATATAAAGCAACCAATAAAAAAATTGCCTCGAGATTTTTTAGATAAAATTCTATATGGTACAGGTACTGAAAAAATAGATTTTGAATATGAATCTCCTGCTGGAGTTAGAAAATTCACAGCACCATTTGAAGGTGTAATCCCAACACTTGAAAGGCGTCATAATGAAACAAAATCACAAGGTATGAGGGATTTTTATGAATTATATATGAGTGAATGTGAATGTGATGTATGTAAAGGTGCACGCTTAAAAGATGAAGTATTAGCTGTAACAGTAGGAAATAAAAATATAAATCAATTAACAGATATGCCAATAAATAAAATTAAGGATTATTTGAATAATTTAAAATTATCAAAAAAAGATGCAATGATAGCAGATACTATACTAAAGGAAATGAATAAGAGATTACAATTTTTGATAGATGTTGGACTAGAGTATTTAACTTTATCTAGGAGTGCTGGTACATTATCAGGGGGAGAAGCACAAAGAATAAGGCTTGCTACACAAATTGGTTCTGGTTTAACAGGTGTATTATATATTTTAGATGAACCAAGTATTGGTTTACATCAAAGAGATAATGAAAAATTAATTGCAACATTGAAAAAACTAAGAGATTTAGGAAATACATTACTAGTTGTTGAACATGATGAAGATACCATGTATGCAGCAGATCAGATAATAGATATTGGTCCAGGAGCAGGTGTTCATGGTGGAAATGTTATGGCACAAGGAACTGCAGAAGAAATCAAATTAGTTGAGGAATCAATAACAGGTCAATATTTAAGTGGTAAGCAAAAAATAGAAATTCCTAAAAAAAGAAGAAAGCCTGTAAAAGGAAAAAATATAGAAATAATAGGTGCTACAGAAAATAATTTAAAAAATATTAATGTTAAATTTCCACTAGGGCTATTTAATTGTGTTACAGGTGTTTCTGGTTCAGGTAAAAGTACATTAATAAATGAAGTTTTATATAAAAGTGTAGCAAAAGAATTATATGATTCACATGTTAAACCAGGGAAATGTAAGCAAATAAAAGGATTGGAAAATATAGATAAAATAATAGATATAGATCAATCTCCTATAGGAAGAACCCCACGTTCAAATCCTGCCACATATACAGGAGTATTTGATATGATAAGAGATATTTTTGCTGGAACTAATGAGGCGAAACTACGTGGATATCAAAAAGGTAGATTTAGTTTTAATGTACCAGGAGGAAGATGTGAAGCTTGTAATGGTGATGGTTTATTGAAAATAGAAATGCATTTTTTACCTGATATATATGTGCCTTGTGAAGTATGTAAAGGAAAACGTTATAATCACGAAACTTTAGAGGTTAAATATAAAGGAAAAACAATAGCAGATGTATTAGATATGACAGTTGAAGATGCATTAGAATTTTTTGCAAATATTCCTAAAATAAAACAAAAAATTCAGACATTATATGATGTAGGACTTGGATATATAAAATTAGGACAACCATCAACTACATTATCAGGTGGAGAGGCTCAACGTGTAAAATTAGCAACAGAACTTTCTAAAAAAGCAACAGGTAAAACTTTATATATATTAGATGAGCCAACTACAGGACTTCATATAGCAGATGTTCATCGTTTAGTAAATATACTTCAGAGATTAGTAGATACAGGAAATACTATAATAGTAATAGAGCATAATTTAGATTTGATAAAAACATGTGATAATATAATAGATTTAGGTCCAGAAGGTGGAGAAGCGGGAGGACAAGTAATTGCAACTGGTACTCCAGAACAAGTAGCAAAAAATGATGATAGTTATACTGGAAGATTTTTGAAGAATATGTTATAATATTTACCATATTTATCATAATAAAATTTCTATTAATATAAAAAATTCGTAGTTATCTATATATATGTATATAAAGATAACTACGAATAATTAATAGAAATATTTACGGATGTTTTTAATATTTTAACATCTCACAAAAACTAGTCACAATTTCTGTTGTTGTTTTGGTTATTTTTGTTATTGTTTTGGTTGTTTTTGTTATTGTTTTGGTTATTTTTATTATTATTATTTTCTGACATAAGAAACACCTCCAATCGTTTTCTCAAAATTATTATGTGAAAAAAAACAAAAAAATATACAATAAAAATAAAAAAATTTTTTTGTTAATTTTATGATATTATAGAAATAAAAAATGGCGTAACTTTAACCAAAATCACGCATAAAAATTATAATTTTTTCGTAAATTAATAAAAATAAACAAATAAAAATATTAAAAATTATATTGACTAAAATCCAAAGTTATATTTTAATAGTAAATGTTAATTAAATATATAAATAAAAAATGAAAAAATTAAATAGTGAAAAAAAACAAAATGAAAAGATAAAAATAAAATACATTAGAAAAAAATAAGTGAAAGTTGGGAGTAACAAATGGAAGAAACTATCAATTACGGAGTGCGTACATTTAATTTAGAAGAATGTAATTGCCTTCAAAAAATAATAAATCAAGCAAAAATAAGTGGAGTAGATGTAAAAGGTTTACGTTTTAAAGATTGTTATGAAGCACATATAGATACAAATAATTTTGAATTTAGTTCATGCGAATTTTTGGATTCAACATGTTTAAATTCAAAATTTAATAAAATATCATTTACAGATGTAACATTTGAAGGTTGTGACTTCTCAAATACAGATTTTAGTGAATGTACTTTTATAAGAGTTACATTTAAAGATTGTAAATTAGTAGGGTGTAATTTCACACATACTTATATGCAAACTACATATTTTGATAATTGTAATGCATCATATGCAAATATGTCTTTGACTAATTTAAAAGAAACAACATTTATAAATAGTAAATTATCAAATGCTAGTATTCAAGAAGCATTATTAAGAAAAGTAGAATTTCAATTTTCAAATTTAATAGGAATACAATTATTTAAAACAAATTTAAGTGGAATTGATTTTTCAACTTGTGATATAACAGGAATAGTTGTACTTCCACAAGATTTGAAAGGAATAATTGTTGATGAATATCAGGCAATGGAATTATCTAAATTATTAGGAATAGTTGTAAAATAATAAAAACAGCTCATTGAAATATATGAGCTGTTTTTGTTTTAAGTGAAGCTGAAAAAATGATGTTCACTTAATTCACGGTTGCGTTTTTTTCTGATGATATCAACATTGTTAAATGCATCATCTTCAGACATAAATTCTTGTGCATTTATTTCTGTTTTTTGAAGAATAATCTCTTGATCAAAATCATCTCCATTGTAGAAATAATAGCGCATTAAGCAACCGACCCGGTCTGGACAATTATTGCAGAACTGGTTATTAATGCATGTAACCGGATTGAATGGTCTCATATTCATTGTAGCCGAGACCTCCCTTCTATGTGGAATATGATAATATTTTACCATGATTTACATAAAATGTCAATCCCTTTCTTTTGAAAATTTCCAAAATATACTTGTACTTTGAAAAATTAATTTATATAATAGCATTAGAAAAAGGAAAGGAGAAATATATATGTCATTTATAGAAAATATAAAATTAAAAGCTAAACAACAGATAAAAACAATAGTATTGCCAGAAGGGAGTGATATTAGAACATTACAAGCTGCTTCTATAGCATTAAAAGAAGAATATGCAAATATAATAATACTAGGTAATGTAGAACAAATACAAGATATGGCAAAAGAAAATAATATAGATATATCAAAAGCAACAATAATAAATCCAATAGAAAGTGAAAATTACAAAACATATGTTCAAGAATTTTATGAACTAAGAAAAGCAAAGGGAATGACAATTGAAAATGCAAGAGAAATAATAAAAGATGAAACATATTTTGGAATGATGATGGTAAAACAAGAACATGCAGATGGTTTAGTATCAGGAGCATGTCATTCTACATCTGATACATTAAGACCTGCTTTACAAATATTAAAAACTGCACCAGGAACTAAATTAGTATCAGCGTTTTTTGTTATGGTAGTTCCTGATTGTGAATATGGAGAAAATGGTATATTTGTTTTTGCAGATAGTGGATTAAACGAATATCCAGATGCAGATTCATTATCTGAAATTGCTATATCATCTGCTAAAAGTTTTGAACAATTGGTAGGTGCTGAATCTAAAGTTGCAATGCTTTCATATTCTACATATGGAAGTGCTCATTCACCATTAACAGATAAGGTTGTTGAGGCAACAAAAATTTTAAAACAAAAAGCTCCAAATTTAATATGTGATGGAGAATTACAATTAGATGCTGCAATAATTCCTGAAATAGCTGCTTCTAAGGCTCCTGGAAGTCCTGTACAAGGAAAAGCTAATACATTAATATTTCCAGATTTAGATGCAGGAAATATAGGATATAAATTAGTGCAAAGATTAGCAAAAGCAGAAGCATATGGACCATTATGTCAAGGAATAGCAAAACCTGTTAATGATTTATCAAGAGGATGTTCAGCTGAGGATATTGCAGGAGTAATTGCTATTACAGCTGTACAAGCACAAAAATAATGTGATTATTATGAATAAATCAACATAACATTATTAGAAAAAGAAAGGTTTGATATAATATGAAAATACTAGTAATAAATAGTGGAAGTTCATCACTAAAATATCAATTAATAGAAATGGAAACAGAAACAGTATTAGCAAAAGGAAATTTTGAGCGTGTAGGGCAGAATAATTCTTTTTTGACACATAAGGTAGGGGATAGTAAACATAAATTTGAACGCCCTGTATCTAATCATGAAAAAGCAATAAATTTTGTTTTAACAAGATTATTAAGTAAACAATATGGTGTAATAAAATCTGTTGATGAAATAGATGCTATTGGTCATAGAGTTGTTCATGGAGGAGAAAAATATACAGATCCAATAGTAATTACTCCTAATGTTTTAAATGGTTTAAAAGAGATTATTGAATTGGCACCATTACATAATCCTGCTGCTATATCAGGAATGGAAGCATGTATGAAAATAATGCCTGGAAAAATAAATGTGGCAGTATTTGATACAGGATTTCATAAAACAATTCCAGAAGAAAGTTATATATATCCTATACCATATAAATATTATGAAAAATATAAAATACGTAGATATGGTTTTCATGGAATATCACATGAATATGTGGCAAATAGAGTTGCTGAAATTGTGAATAAGCCTGTAACTGATTTGAAGATAATAAATTGTCATTTAGGGCAAGGAGCAAGTATTTGTGCAATAAAAAATGGAGTATCAATAGATACAAGTATGGGATTTACACCTTTAGGTGGAATTCCTATGGGAACAAGAAGCGGAGATTTAGATCCATCTGTTGTTACATATATAGCTAAATATAGGAATCATACTCCTGATGAAATGGATGAAATATTAAACAAAAAATCGGGTGTATATGGTATATCTGAGGTTTCTGTTGATTTTAGGGATATTGAGGCAGAAGGTATAGAGGGAAATGTTAATGCATTAATGGCATTAGATAATTTTGCTTATAATGTTGCTCAATTTATTGCTAAATATATGGTATCTATGGGTGGTGTTGATATAATAACATTTACTGCTGGTATTGGAGAAAAAGATGCAAAAGAAAGAAAGAAAATTTGTGAATATTTGGCTTTTTTGGGTGTGAAGTTGGATGATGAAAGAAATAATACATATGTAAATTGTGAAGGGAAAATTTCAGCAGATGATTCTAATATTGAGTTATATGTTGTTCCTACAAATGAAGAATTATTGATTGCAAGAGATACTTTGGCTAAGATTTAGATTTTAGTATTGCAAATACTATGTTTTATATGTTATAACATAGTATGAAAAAAGAAAGGAATGATTATAAGTATGAAAGTATTAGTATTAAATTGTGGTAGTTCATCATTAAAATATCAATTAATTAATATGGAAAATGAAGAAGTTATGGCAAAAGGTGTGTATGAAAGAATAGGTCAAAATAATTCTTTTATAACACATAAAGTTAATGGAGAAAAATATGTTATAGAAAAAGTGGCTCCTACACATGAAGAAGCTGTTAGTGTTATGATTGAACAATTAACAAATAGCCAATATGGTGTGGTAAAAAGTTTAGATGAAGTAAATGCTATAGGGCATAGAGTAGTTCATGGAGGTGAAAAATTTAGTCAATCTGTGGTAATAACAGATGAAGTTATAAAAGGAATTGAAGAATGTTCAGATTTAGCACCTGTACATAATCCAGGAGCTTTAACTGGAATTAGAGCTTGCCAAAAATTGATGCCAGGTAAGCCTATGGTTGCTGTTTTTGATACAGCTTTTCATCAAACTATATCAGAAGAAAGATTTTTATATCCTATTCCATATCATTATTATAGAGATTATAAAATTCGTAAATATGGTTTTCATGGTACATCTCATTCATATGTATCAAAAAGAGTTGCAGAACTTGAAAATAAACCAATTGAAGAATTAAGAACAATTGTGTGCCATTTAGGTCAAGGTGCAAGTTTATGTGCTGTTCAAGGTGGAAAATCAGTTGATACTAGTATGGGATTAACTCCTTTAGGTGGAATTATAATGTGTGCTAGAAGTGGAGATTTAGATCCATCTATTGTTACATTTTTAATGAAAAAAGAAAATATTTCATCTGATGAAATGGATAGAATTTTAAACAAAGAATCAGGAATATATGGAATTTCAGGAGTATCACCAGATGTAAGAGATATAGAAAAAGAAGCTAATCAAGGTAATAAACGTGCTGAACTTAGTTTAAAAGCTTATGATTTAAATATAGCTCAATTTATTGCTAAATATGCTGTATCTATGGGTGGTGTAGATAATATAGTGTTTACAGCAGGTGTTGGAGAAAATCAATTTAATAGAAGAAAAGGAATTTGTGATAATCTAGAATTTTTAGGAGTAAAAATTGATGATGATAAAAATCAATTAAAAGGTGAAGAAGTTGAAATATCAGCAGCTGACTCAAAAATAAGAGTTTGGGTTATACCTACAAATGAGGAATTGGTAATTGCAAGAGATACCATGAATTTGACTAATAGGTAGAAAAATGGTATAATTATATGAAGGCTTCTGGGTCAAGTATCCGGAAACAGGTTTCCATAAAAAGAGACCAATTTATAATTATTTTTACACCCTAAATAGGGAGAAAGGAGCTGATCGGGCGATGGTCCGGTTCACAAATGAAAAAACAACGACATTGGTAGAGAGAGTGCTGAAAGCAGTAGATGAGCTTACTTTAAAGCAAGGCATTATTGCTGCAATTTCCTGTTCATGCATTACTTCTGCAATAACTATTGCAGTAGCAGCTGGAGTTACTCCAGTGATTGCAGTGAATGGAAGTGGTGATGATAATGTAATTGTTACAGAAGAAACAACAAGCACTAAGGAAAGCACAACTACTACCACAGAAAGCACAACTACAACAACAACTACTACCATGGAAAGTACGACGACAACAACAACTACTACTATGGAAAGTACAACAACTACCACTACTGAAACCACCATGATGACTACTACTACTGAAACCACAGAAGTACTTGTTTTGGAGGAGGCTCCTGAAGAATTTTATGATATTCAGGATGGAAGTGTGGTATTTGATGATTGTGGTGATGATAGTGTGACAGTTGCAGTTACTCCTGATGGAGCTCAGGAAAATGCCGTTGATGAAAACGCACTTGATTGTGAAAACACTAACACATCTTGGTATTATGGTATTAGTGAGGGAGATGAAAATTTCATTCTTCTTTGCAATGCTGTAGGCCATGAAGCTGGATCTTCTGCTATTTCAGTAGAGGACAAGGCAAAAGTGGTAGAAGTCATTTGCAATCGTATGGAAAGCGCAAGCTATCCTGATACGATTTATGATGTGTTAACACAGCAGAATCAGTTCTCTGGAGCTTATTCTTATGTGGATTTGGGTACATATTCAGCAAAAGTCACTGAAGATGTAAAAACATCGGTGCGTAACTACTTATCTGGAAGCTATGAAAATCATGGATATTTCTCCTTTTATGGAGATGGTTGTCAGAACCATTTCAGATAATCATAAACTTTAGATAAGATGGACAAGGTTAACATTGAACTATCAATGTTGTGCCTTGTTTTTTTTATTGTATTTAATATAATGAACTTTTATTTACATAATTTCATAATATAATAATATATAATATGTAAAGGAGGGGGAAATTTGAGTTTAAAAAATGTAAAAATAGGATTTGCTCTTACAGGTTCTTTTTGTACATTTGAAAAGACTATAGAGCAAATGGAAAATTTAGTTAAATTAGGTGCAGAAGTTATTCCAATAATGTCATATAATGCATATAATTTAGATACTAAATTTGGAACTAGTTTAGAACATATAAATAAAATTAAAAAAATAACTAATAAAGATATTATTCATAGTATACAAGAAGCTGAGACAATAGGGCCTAAAAAAATTACAGATATAATGTTAATAGCACCTTGTTCAGGTAATACTATTGCTAAACTTGCTAATGGTATTACAGATACTCCAGTAGCTATGGCTACTAAGTCTCATTTAAGAAATCAGAGGCCAGTTGTTATTGCTATATCTACAAATGATGCTTTATCAGGGAGTGCTGAGAATATTGGAAAATTGCTAAATAGGAGAAATTATTATTTTGTGCCATTTAGGCAGGATAATCCAATTACAAAACCAAATTCATTGGTTTTTGATCCTGAATATATTGAAAAAACTTTAAATAAAGCTTTGGAATTTGAACAGATTCAGCCTATTATTTTATGAATATGAATGTTAGAGTTTTATGAAATTGTAATAATGTTAGAGTTTGTTTTAGTAAAAGGTTAGTGTGTAGTGGTTTTGCAATAAGCTGTCAAATTTAATAGTTATGTAATGCTTTTGTAGGAAGCCGTCAAATTCAATAGTTATGTAATGCTTTTGCAGGAAACCGTCAAAAAATCCAAGATAAGTATGGCTGTTGACATATATTATTTTGAAAATGTTTCCCAACAGCGCACAGAGAGTAATAATTCCTGAGCGTGAGGGTCGGATTGCTGTGTGGCAGTGAGGGAGTGTGTATACGTTTTGGGGGTTGTGGTGGTCTGGGGAATTATAA
>CANPWE010000042.1 GCA_947581895.1 uncultured Clostridia bacterium
TACGGAATGTTAATATATTTATCCCTTTTACATAACTATTGAATTTGACGGCTTATTGCAAAAGTATTAAACAGTAATTTCTTCTTATTCATAATTATTGTTCTGCATATTGTGTACCATTTACTTTTCCTGTTTGAAAGCTATATTCTGCTTTCTTTTCTTCTGAATAATTTGGAGTGTATTCGTAGTCATCATTTCCTTCACTATCTGCATATTTTGATCCATTGATTATTCCTGTTTGAAAGCTATATTCTGATTTTCTTTCTTCTGAATAATTTGGTACATATTCATAAGTCTCATTTCCTTCACTATCTGCATATTTTAATCCATTAATTATTCCTGTTTGAAAACTATATTCTGCTTTTTGTTCTTCAGAATAATTTGGTGTATATTCATATTCTTCATCTGTTGAAGTTGTTGTAGATGTTACTGCAAATACAGATGTTGTTAATAAAATTGCAAATATTGTAATACCTCCAAGAATCAATGTAACTTTTTTACTTTTTTGTTTCATAGCTTTTCCTCCATTTCTTTTTTATTTATTTATATTATAATCACTTTATTAGGAAAAACTATGTGCCTTTTTAGGAATTTTTGTGGAATTTTTATTTTATTAAGGAAAAACATAAATTTCCATACTATCTCTTTCGGTTAAACGAAACCATGTTTCTATACCTATTTAGTTTAAAATCAATCCCATCGTGTAATATAATAACCACTTAATTGACTTCTTTCTATCTTACGCCCCCAATTGATTTCACAAGTTTCATAATCTGCATTACATTCTGCAACTACAACATATTCATCTGTTTTATCAATAATAAATACTGTATGTGAGTTATTATTGACTCTTGCTTGATCACCAATTCTTATATCATCATAATTAGTAAATATTCTTGTTGGAGCATCAGTTCCAAAAATTCTATCACTAAGCATACTAACAAATCCAGCACATTGAGTTCCCATATAAAATCCACAAATTTTAGTTGAAATTCCTTGATAATGATTACAATATTTTTCTCCATTTTTACTATGACTACAAGGTTGATCTGTTACCCCTATCTCATTTTGCGTACTTCCCATATGATTCCAGTACATTCCATCTGGGAACTCCATTTGAAATTGAATAATTTTTTCATTAAATTCTTCTAGCCATTCATCTGGATATTGATATGATGAATCTGTTGATGCTGTTATATATTCAGTTCCTTTAACATTACTTTCATTACTAACATATATTCTTTCAACTATTTCTTTAAAAGTATTCTCTATGATTTCTATTTTTTTATTTATCTGATTTTCTTCATCACTCTGGTCTTTATAATTTTCTTGTTCTATTTTTTCTGTCTTAATTTCATTTTCTAATCCTTCTTGATTTTCTTGCCCTATTTCTTTTTGTTCAATTGTTTCATCATCTGATTTTTCTTGTTTTTCAACATTTAATTTACTGATTTCTTTTCCACTTTCCATTTTTTGTTCATCCAAATTTTCAATGTCATTATTAGACATATTTATTGTTTCTTTACTACTCATTAGTTCTTTGCAAAAAGAAATCTTAAAAAATACGATAAATAATAAAATTACAGCTATTATAATAGTTAATAATACTTTTTTAGACAATTTCTTCATATCATTCTCCTTTATCTTTAGTTTAATGCTATTTAAAATTTCTCCAAACTTATTTATTAAATAATTTTTATTTTTAAGTAGTATTATTTGCATAAAAACTATTCTTCAAAATACCATTTGCCCATTTTTACTAGAATTTATGCTAATTTTTTCTTAATTCTAAACTATATTATATTTATTTCTCATCTTTATTATTTTTTAATTCATAAACCACGTCTGCTCGACTACAAACATTTTGTGAATGTGTTACTACAATAATACACTTATTTTCTTCTTTAGCTAATTTTTCAAAAATATTTAAAATATCATTTTCAGTATCTTTATCAAGATTTCCTGTTGGCTCATCAGCAATTATTATTTTAGGATTATATGATAGACTTCTAGCAATAGCAATTCTTTGTTGCTCTCCTCCAGACAATTTTAATATCTTCCTTTTAATATGTTCTTTTGATAATCCCACACTTTCCATAAGTTCTATTGCCTTTTTCTTCTTGTTTTTTATTCTTACCTTACTTACATCCATTGATAAAATAATATTTTCCACAGATGTCAGACTTGGTAATAAATTATAACTTTGAAATATAATTCCAATATCAGTATTTCTATATTTATCTAAATTTCTTTTCTTTAAATCCTTCCCATCATACAATACTTTTCCCTCTGTGCATTTTTCAAGCCCTGTTATAAGAGATAAAAGCGTTGTTTTACCACTTCCACTCTTTCCTTTGATTGCATACATTTTTCCTTGTTCAAATTCATAATTTATATTTTTAAATACATACACATCTTTTGGCGCATCTTTATATCTATATCCTACATTTTCTAATTTTAAAATACCCATAATTCTAAGACCTCTCTTTCAAAATAGTAAGCGGACTAAATCTCTGAATACTAATCATTGAAGCTAAACTACTAATCAATGTCAACAATACTCCTATTCCAAGTAATTCAGCAATTACAGTAAAATCAACAACAGCATCAATTGTATCTATTGTTTGAATTTGAGCTGTACCACTATAATCCATTTTCATATCTCTTTTTCCAAAATTATTTGAAATTTCTTCTTCTTGAGATTCACTTGATTGTATTTCATTTTGAAGAAGCATATTTCCAACAGGTTTAGAAAGATAAGTTCCACATACTGCTCCAATACATAACATTATAACTGCTACTACTAATAACTCTAAAATAAACTGCATTGTTAACTTAAATTTACTTATTCCAATTGTTCTAAATACACCAATTTCGTATTTTCTTTCTCTTATATTTATCATATTAATTACAAATAACACAATTGCAGATATAATTAAAGTAATAATTAAAAATGTTGTTGCAAAAGTTTTTACATTTTCAATAGATTTTGTTGCATTTTGCAACTCCTCTAAATTTGTATTAACTGTGTAATACTCATTTAATCCTTTTGATTTTACTTCATCTGTAAATTTATTTACTGATTCTTCATCTTTTATTATAAATGATGGTGTTATATTTGTAACTAATGTACTATCATCTTCAACTAATTTTTCTACAACTCCACTTCCAGTTATCAACCTATTAGCTGATGATGAATACATTTTAGAAGAATCATCTGAATTTGAACTATCTTCATATATTCCTTTTACTATAAAATCATATGTAACTTCTGTATTTGGATTTTTTAATGTGATTGTATCTCCTACTGATAGTTCATTTAATGTTGCTAATTCAGAATTAATAACACATTCCAAATTCCCAAAATCAGAAATCATTTCACCTTCTACCACTTTGTATGTTCCACCTACAAAATTTGTCATTGCATCATAGGAAGAATATCCATCAATTTCAAAATCTCCTGTCATATTTCTTGAACTTTGGAAAACCTCTTTTGATTTTGTTATAACTGTAGTGGTATTATTATTTGTTATAGTATGCCTTTCTCCACCAGGACCACCTTTTCCCATTCCACTACTTCCACCAGTTGTTGTACTTGAAGTTGTTGTTGAAGTTTGTGTATCTTCTACCTCATATTCATATGAATCTGTTGCTTTAGTTAAACTATCACTATTTAAAGATGTGGCATACATATAATAATACCCCTTTAAATAATCACTATTTCCATAATTTTTTACATCCTCTAAATTGAAATATTCTATATTATTAAAAGCCTCTATATTACCTTTTTGATTATCAGCCCCTCCTTTAAAATTTTCTGTTAGTGAGTGCCTATCAAATGAAATTGATGCAATAATATCATGAGATTGTTCATAATCTTTTACTAAATTATTAGCTGTATTTCTTATTGCTAGTGTAACTGTTGAAGCACATGCTATGACCAAAATAATTACACCTATTAGAATATTTCTTCCCTTGTTTCTAATAATTGAAACTAAACTATTTTTTATAATATACATTTTTCTTACCTCCCAATCCAAATAGTAACATATAAAGATTGAAAATTTATTGAAAGGTTAGACAAGGTAGACAAAACAGACAAAGGGACGGGGTTTTTGTCTGAGACAAAAACCCCGTCCCCTTGTCTATTTAGATGCTTCTAATATAAGTCTTAATTCTTCATTATTAAGACCTTCTTTTATTCCAGTGTAACAAGCAAGTAAATCCACTCTTTCATTATGAGATATACCATGAATTACATCATCACTAAAGTATTGTTCCTTTACATCACTCATTACATCATTAAAGACATCATTATCTCTTACTGTATTAATTATTTCTTGCAATAACTCATTATTTTCTTTTAATATTATTTCTAAAATTTTAGATTGCATATATTTATTTCCTTTGTATTTATTAATAATTATATTATAATAATATCATAACCTTATTTCTATTTATTTACTTTAAAAGCACCTCTCCACAATACTTTTTCTAATTCATATCTTCCCATAGTTTCTTCGTGTAAAAATAGTTCTTCCCAATTTGCAAAGAATTTCTTAAAATCTTCACTATCAAAGAATCTTTTATATCTTCCATCTTCAGTTTCATATAAATGTGGCTCTATTTCAGTACCTTCACCAGCACCATGATTAACATCTCTTACAGAATTTACTCTAAATAATAATATTCCATTTGGTTTTAATACTCTTTTTATTTCTTCCAATATCTCAAAAGTTTTTTCTTCTGTAAAATAATGTAATGATAAATCACTGATTATAATATCCGTAAAACTATCTTCAAATGGCAATCCTTTTGACATATCAAAACATTCCGTTCTCTCTATTTCAGGAAAATTCTTTTGAATATTTTGTATTGCATTTTGAGAATAATCACAAGGAATTACTTTTTTATCTCTTTCAATTAAATAGAGTGTATCATTTCCACTTCCACAACCTAAATCAATAATTGGAGTTTGGCAATTTTTAATAGCACTTCCAAATAATTCTAACCAATCATCATATTTTATTTGATTTCTATTATAATGACTATGTACTTTATTCCATCTTTCATTAGCTTTTTGTATAGCTTCTTCTTTTCTATCATCATCTATTTCCATATCTATCCCTCACTTATAATAATTATAATATTATTTTGTTTATTATATCATATATTTTGATATTTGCAACCAGCCTTACGGGCAAAAAAGAGTATAAAATAAGCTAGGTTTTACCCTAGCCAAAATGTAAAAATATTTTTTATTGAACTTATTTTTAGGTAAAAGTATTGATTTTGTAAATAAAATAGAGTATAATGAATATACTAATATTGATAAAGTACTTTGTCAAATAAACTAGGTTAGTACAAACCTTTGATTAATTTCATAAACAAGTACATTTTAAACATTAGGTTAGATATGAGCCTTTAGAATGAAAATTCTATAAACGAATATCCTATTGAACATTAGGTTAGAAACGAGCCTTTAGTTTAACTATAAACGAGTTTCCTGAAAAATTAGGGGGGTACTATAAAAAGTATCCCCTATATTTGTAAACGGAGGAATTTATGAAAAACAATAAGAAAATTAAATTAGGAAAACTAAATTTTTATATTATAGATGATAATTACATTAATTATTTAAACCAATTTGATAAACATATTGCATATAATAAAAATCAAAAAAGACCTTACATAGGAGTTGTAATAGTTGTTGAAGAACATTATTATTTTGCCCCTCTATTTTCTCCAAAACCAAAACATAAAACCTATAAAGATAATTTAACTTTTTTTAGGATAATAAATATTAAAACAAAAAATGATTTAGGTATTATTAGATTTTCAGATATGATACCTGTGCCTCAAGAATGTGTCTATTTATTAGACATTAAAAGCAAAAGCTATGGATATAAAAGATTACTTTCAGAACAGTATTCGTATATAAATAAACCAGAAAACAAGAAAAAAATTCTATATAAAGCAGAAAAATTGTATAATATAGTTACAAAATCACATAAAAGTAAAATGTCCAAATTTTATAAAGATTTAAGTTGTAATTTCAAATTATTAGAAGAAAAAAGTGGTGAATATAAAAAAATTTAAAATTTTTTACAGCCCCTTTAATAATAGTTCTTTATCTTTCACATATCTTTGTTTTTTCAATATTTTTATAAAAATTAAGTAGACAAAATTTTATGTACATTTTGCCTACTTTAATTTTACACTAACTCAAATTATTTTTATACTGTTAATCCAATAAAATCTATCAACAAACCTGAAATACAAGCAAAAACTATAACATGAGCTAAATAAATTATAAAGTTCTTAATACCTATACTATTTTTAATGCTCCTATAATCCATTTCTTGAACTAACTCTTTGCCTATTGAAATATTAATTAAATATTTTCTTAATCAATGTTTATTAATTCATATTTTGTTGTTCCAAGTCCAATTTCTTCTGCATTCTGTTATAAAAGTAACAATTGCCACAATGATAAGTACAATATTAAATGGATTAATAAAAAAAAGTAAAAAAATGAGAGAGCATATTACCTAAAATGCTCATAATTGATTCTTCTTTCAACATTATCTAACATATTATTTTTGTGTGATTTTGTAGACAATGAGACGGCAATGTCATTAGATTAAGGGAAAATTTTTAGACTTCTTCCTTAACTTAATGACATTGCCGTCCCATTGTCTATATTAGAATATTAACAATAGAATTTAACATTACCTGAATGTATTACTTTCCACATTTCAACAATTTGAAAATAATGTAAAGAAATATCTTCGCAAATAATATTTAATTCTTTTTCAGGTATTTTACTTTTATTATGGCAAAGAATACACCCACCTGACTGTGTTATCCATACTTTAGTTGCATTTGCTGTTGGATTACCTTTTGAAATATGAACATGTATAGGTTCATCATTTTCATTTGTCCAAAAATAAATTTTATATCCGTTTTAATTCAAAAATACTAGGCAATCTCTATACCTCCTAATCTCGCATATTTAAAGAAAAATGAAGCTCCATTTTTTGCTATCTCCATAAATTTTTTCTTTTCTTCATCTGAATAATTTCCATCTTCTAAAACAACTTCATAGCTTGGAAGTTCAATTACATAAGTATCAAATCCGTATTCCATAGGTCTTTCAAAAGTGACACGAAGGAATTCCTCACCATTCTCTTTTTTTCCTATATTAGAAAATACGCCTAATGTCCCATCAGGATATTTTGCAAATTCAAAAGTCATTATAATTTCACTCTCCTTTTCACTTATTAGTCATATATAACTAAATTACCATTTTCTTTAATAATTTTACTATATCAATTATTTGCAAGTCAATATTATGACATAATTTTACACTAACTATTGTAGACAAAAACTCCGTCCCCTTGTCTCCCCTTGTCCAACAATTATTTTTTAAATATTCTTTTAAAAAAATTTAAAAATCTTGTAAACCAAGTTTCCTTTTCTTTAACTGTCAAAGAAACATTTTCATTTAAATTAGTATTAATTTTTTCTTCTTTTTTTTCAAAAATATCTACATTATATTTTCTTCGTTTTTCTTGTTCTATTTCAAATAATTCCTCTTTATCCTTTTTTAAAATTTCCTCTTTTTCTTCTTTTGTTGCTAAGTAATCCCTATAAACCACTGCTAGCAAACATCTTGTTTCATCTAACATTTTTTGATTTTCAAAATCTTTAATATGTTCTACTTTGTAATCATAATTTATATCCATTTTACTTTTTATTTCATTCATAAATTTTTTAGGTATTTTATTTTTTTCTTCTATTGGAAGATATTTTATAATCTCATATAACTCTCTATATGACTTTGATCCATTTTTCTTTTCTTCTTTTACTATATTTATAGCATACGGTAATTGCTCTTGTGTTTTTTCCATAATATAATCAAAACTAACTATATCTCCTTCTTTTAATTCATTATGATTTAACACATTATTTTGATGATAAAAATATGTTAATTCATCATACCCATATATATATCCAATTTCATTTAATTTGTCATATTTATAGATTTTTCCTATCATTACTGAATTCCTCCTCTTACCATATCATTTTCATTTTCCTTTTCTTGCAATTTGCTTATTACTGCTTGCTTATCTTCTGCAGGAACATTCCTTGTTGCATTTTCTATTGATGCTATGTCTAACCCACTATTCCCATATTTTTCCAGATTATCTTTATACTCGGGACTCTTTTCTACATTTCCACAACTGCATAAAAATTTCCCTTCAGCATCTAGTGCAACATACCATGAGAGTCCATAGATAAATTTTGCAATTCCATCAACTGAACCTCTTGCTCCCTCTATCATATCTTTTATACTTTTAATTTTACTTTTTGTTTCCAATCCCAATGTTATTCTAGCTTTTAATTTTTCCATCTTATCTTTTCTTATATCCTTGTTTATTTTTTCTTCTGTGATTTTTTTCTTTAAGCTTTCTATATTTATCTCATAGGTTTCTAATATACTTTGATTTTCTTGTTCAATATTTCCATTTATAATTGATTCTACCAGTTCATCCATGTTTATCATTTGCACTTCTTGATTTACTGTTTCTTTTTCTTGTTCGTTTAAATCTTCTATACCCTTTCGGAAATTTTTTGCAGCTGCTTTTCTTTTCAATTCATCAATTAATGATACTCTTAAAATAGCCTTTGATTTTGTCTTTTTTTCTTCTTCAGAAATATCTTCATCTTTCCATAACATTTCTGAGACTATTTTTTCTTTTTTTGTCTTATCTTTCATCTCCATTATTTTTTTCATTATCTTATCTACTTGTGCGTCGATATCAGCCTGTTCATTATTTTGATTATTTATATCTTGTCCTTCATTTCTTCCAAATTCTTCTACTTGTTCGTCGATATTAGCCTTTTCTTTATTTTGACTATTTGTATTTTGTTCTTCGATATTAGCCTGTTCTTTATTTTGACTATTTATATTTTGTTCTTCGATATGAGCCTGTTCATTATTTTGATTATTTATATCTTGTTCTTCATTTCTTCCAAATACTTCACGATATTGGTCTACTTCTATCCCTGCTTGTTTTAATTCCTTTAATTCATCATCCGTAATTGTATTTTCTATTATTTTTTGTTGTAAATTTTTTATTTTTGGATCTACACTTCTTTTAATTTGTCCCAATAATATACCCATAACCTTTTGTTGCCTTCTTCTTAAATTTCTTTTTGGAGCCTTTCCTTCTGCTTTTTTTTCATTATCTTTCGGCTCCTCCGGTTTTTCTTGTTTTCTTCTATCTACTTCTTGTTTTACTTTTTCTCGAATATTTGAACTATAGAAGTCTGCTATTAAATCTATATCTTCACCACTATGTAAAGCAAGTTGTTGTCCTCTATTTTGTGTTATGTTATTCCTTATTTTATCTATCTCAGATTTTAAATTAGATAGTTCCTTTTGTTCTTCTTTACTTAATTTTTCTTTACTTTCTAATTTTTCTATTTGAGACTTTTTTATTTGAAGCACTGTTGCTAAATCTTCCCTTTCCTGTACTAACTCTCTTTTTCGTTCATCAAATTTTTCTACCAATCCATATTCTTGAATTTCTATTGTTTCTTCAATTTTTCTTCTTCCAAAATCAAATCTTTGTTCTCTTTTTCCCATATGTAATCCCAATTGTTTTTTTAAATTCTCTGGATTTTCTTGACAGTTTTCTTTATACCACTCAACTAACTCTTCTCCTGATAGAATTTTGTCTCCAACTCTAGCTGCCAAAATACAATTTTGATGACCCAAATTACTGTACATTTTTGAATACTCAGAATATTCACCTTCGGTATATGCTCTAAAATAACTTGGTATAATAATTTTATCTTTTATATTTAGCCTGCCATATCCAGTATACAAATCTGTCATAAATACAATATTTATTGAACCATCAGAATTTTCAATTGCCCTTTTAGCAGCTTCTACAAGTAATTCATTAATTTCATCTGCTCTTTTTGAATTAGCAGTTTCATAACTATGAAACATCATACAATTTCCATTAACCAAAAATGGTGTTCCCATATATATTTTTTCTTTATCTGCACTTTCACATCTTAATACTCCTCCATAAGGAGTTGTAGTACAATATTGTAGCAATGAATATTCATTATTTGCACTATTATCTGCATATCCATTTGGTCTAAAACAACAATGTGTATCATACCCTAATAAGATTGCACTTTTGTCTTGAGGATGTAAAACATTTAGTTCTATTCCGTTTTCATTTTTTACAGAGAAATTCGGGTATGCTTTTTTGCAGGATTGTTGATCCATCTTTTCTGCTAAAGTATGTGCACGTTGAACTGCAGTACTTGAAGAGAATGTATATTGATTATCTACACCTACCCTTTCTGCTCCTTTTATTTGGTCAAATTCCTGTGCAGATATACTATTAGTAATCGGTCTATTTATTGCCCCTACAGCATTTAATATCTCATTAACACTATTTCTTCTTATTTCTATTCCATCTTTAACTATGCTATTTGCTCTCTTTTGTTGAATATATTGTTTAATTGCATACCAGTTTTTTATAATTCCTGCCAAATTTTTTTCTATTTCTTCTGCTTGTTGATCATCTTTAATTGTAGAAAGAATTTTCTTTAAATCCTTTGGTACATATGGATTTCCATTTTTATTAAATTCAATACCATCACCTAGGTAACCTTTGACGATTTCTTCATAATATTTTCTGTTATCACTTGACATTATTTTCTCAAATACTTCACTAAATTTCCTTAAACGGGTAACTGAATTTGTATTATTCCACACTATTCTTACATACTCTGGATTGTCCTTTAATATCTCTATTATTTTTGGTAATAATCCATGATTGGCTACCTGTACACTTGGAGCAGTTCTTTCCCACACTTGACTTACATACTCTGGATTGTCCTTTACTATCTCTATTATTCGATGTAATTCTATAGGATTGGCTTTCTGTACATCTTCATTAGTACCT
This sequence comes from uncultured Clostridia bacterium, assembly GCA_947581895.1. Lineage (GTDB taxonomy): Bacteria > Bacillota > Clostridia > TANB77 > CAG-508 > CAG-492. Next base: position 10,998 of record CANPWE010000042.1, read on the forward strand.
ATCCACACTTTCATTGCACTTTTTGGATTGTTTTTTACTAGATCAATTACTGCTACTATTTCCTTTTCCTGTGCACTTGGACCAATATCACTCCACACTTTCATTACACTCTCTGGATAGTTCTTTATTTGATTTATTACATCTCTTATTTTCTTTTCTTTTACTGTTTGGTAAGTATTATACCACACTTCTTTTACACCTTCTGGATTGTCATTTACTTGATCAATTACTTCTACTATTTTATTTTTCTGTACACTTGGATCAGTACCTTCCCACACGTACCCTATATTCCATGGATTATTCTTTAATTTATCAATTACTGCTACTATTTTATTTTCCTGTACACTTGGATCAGTATGTTTCCACACGTACATTACATTCTCTGGACCGTTCCTTACTTTATCAATTACTGCTACTATTTTATTTTTCTTTACACTTGGATCAGTATGTTCCCACACGTACCTTACATTCTTTGGATTGTCCTTTACTTGATTCATTACTGCTGCTATTTCATTTTCCTGTGTTTGTAGGTTAGTATCTCCCCACATTATTCCTAAATACTCTGGATTGTCCTTTAATATCTCTATTATTTGATGTAATACTGTAGAATTGGCTTTCTGTACATCTTTATCAGTATTCTCCCATACTTTTTCTACAGTCAATGGATGATCCTTTGCTATCTCTATTATTTTGGATAATAATGTAGAATCAGTTTTCTGTATTTCTCTCTGTACTTCTTTATCAGTGTACCTCCACATTTCCCCTACTTCCACTGAAATTCCCTCTACTTGTTCAATTACATCTCTTATTTTTTCTACTTTTACTGTATCTTTTGTTAGTCCCCACCATATAAATATTTCTTTTTCTGGACTTTTTTCCATTATCTCTATTATTTTTTCCCCTTGCACTTTACTACTTGAATAACTATAAAAATATGAATCTTTATCAATAAGTTGCTTTTGTCTGTCTTCTGATAAATCACTAATTCTCTGTACTAGTATGTCTCCGTATCCTCCTGCTTTATGGGCTAGATAATCAAAATCATAATCTGAAAATGAATTAATGTCTATTGAACTTAAATAATTATCGATTTGATTACCTAAATTATTCATAAATCTTTCGAATTTTTCTGCATCTTGATTTTTTTTATATTCATCTATACTGTTTTTATATTTTTGGCCTATCTCTTTTAGTGTCTCATCTTGTATAGCTTCAATTTCAGCTTCAATTTCATCCTCTTGAAAACTCTCATCCATAATATCTGAAATTGTGGCTATATGTTTTAAATCTTTAACAATTGAATTTAATTCTTGTGTATCTTGTTCCATTTTTTCACATTCCTTGTATAATATATTTAGGTTTTTAAACGGTTACCCATAAACCTTTAGACAGAGGGACGGCAATAGACAGATGGACGGGGTTTTTGTCTAAATGATTTTTTCCTTAATCTCCTCATTTTTTTCTTGCTTTATCCCCCTATTTTGATATTTGTCTGAATGAATTATTAATTGGTGAACCCCTAATTTTTTTAAATCTTCTAACTCAATAAATTTAATAATGTAATTTAACATTTTATCTTCCATAAGTTTTTCTTCTTTACTTGAAGCATCATATAAATCAGACAGTAATGTTAGGTCATATAAATTAGCTTTTATTTCTTTACAATACTATCATTTTTATAAATAAATTGTAACAATAAAATTTCAAAAAATCAATCAATCAAGGTTATTTCACAAAATATTACAGAATTGTAACATTTGTGAAATAACCGTTACTATTTAACACTTCTCACATAACTAAACTTTGTAGAGTAGTCAAATTCAATAGTTATGTAATGCAGGAAAATATATTAATATGTAGTGGGGTGCGCAGTTTGGCCATTTTAAACATTAGGTTAGATATGATAAAAATCAAAAAAGACCTTACATAGGAGTTGTAATAGTTGTTGAAGAACATTATTATTTTGCCCCTCTATTTTCTCCAAAACCAAAACATAAAACCTATAAAGATAATTTAACTTTTTTTAGGATAATAAATATTAAAACAAAAAATGATTTAGGTATTATTAGATTTTCAGATATGATACCTGTGCCTCAAGATCTTTCACATATCTTTGTTTTTTCAATATTTTTATAAAAATTAAGTAGACAAAATTTTATGTACATTTTGCCTACTTTAATTTTACACTAACTCAAATTATTTTTATACTGTTAATCCAATAAAATCTATCAACAAACCTGAAATACAAGCAAAAACTATAACATGAGCTAAATAAATTATAAAGTTCTTAATACCTATACTATTTTTAATGCTCCTATAATCCATTTCTTGAACTAACTCTTTGCCTATTGAAATATTAATTAAATATTTTCTTAATCAATGTTTATTAATTCATATTTTGTTGTTCCAAGTCCAATTTCTTCTGCATAAG
>CANPWE010000043.1 GCA_947581895.1 uncultured Clostridia bacterium
CATACTTATCTTGGATTTTTTGACTGCCTCCTGCAAAAGCATTACATAACTATTGAATTTGACTACTCTACAGAATTGGGGTATGTAGAAAGTGTTGGGTAATAATAAAAATTAACATACAATAAAAATTAACATAATTCATGAAATGTGTTGACATTGTAGTATGAAATTTGGTATAATTTTACTACTGTAAAGGAATATTGGTCTATTTAAAAAAGGCTAAACTTTACTAATAAAACTATATGATTTTGTCAATTAATAATTAATATCTGTACTATTAAGATTCATATTTTTAAATTATACAGTATTTTATTATGTGATACCGAATATGTATTGTGCGTATTTGGTCTTTTTGTATTTTATAAAATAAAACCCAATTTTATAAATAAATAATAGAATTGTTTAATAACAAAATCATATAAAGTCAAAAGATTGGGGGAGATTATCAAATCTAGTATATTAAAACATTTAAAAATTGTTATTTAAATATATAATTATACAAATGAAGATTAAAATGTAATTAGCAAAAGGAGGGGAAAGAATATATGAAACAAATACTTAAGGAATTAATAAAAAAACAATTGTGTTGGATATTATTACAGATAATTATAATTGCAGTTAATATTTATTTATTAACAGTTCCTTCAAAAATTCTTGGACAAATTATTGATTTTCTAAGAGAAGGTGAATCAAGTCAAAAAATATTAATGACAACATATTGGTTATTAGGAATATGTATTTTAATACTAATAAGTAGAGTTACATGGAAAATGATTGAAGCAAAAGTATCAAGAGATATGGTAAAAAAATTAAGAGATAAATTGTTTGAAAAAATGCTAAAAACTGATGTTTCTGAATTACAGTCAATGAAAAATGGAGATATAATGTCAAATTTTGTAAGAGATGTAAAACAAGTACAAAAATTTATATCATTTGATATTAATATTATAATTAGATTTATTTTTAATTTTGCAATTGTATCATATGCTATGGCTAATTCTACTAATTTAAAATTAACAATAATTGCTTTATGTCCTATTATTATAAGTATTTTTCTAATTCTTATAATGATAAAAAAATTACATAAAAGTTATAATGAATCTCGTATAAAATTTACAAATTTATCTGAATTTGTTCAAGAAAGTACAGATAGTATAAGAACTACTAAAGCATATGTAGGTGAGAAAAAACAATATGATGAATTTTTAGAAAAAAGTACAAGTTTGAAAAATACAAATTTTCAGTTAATAAAAAATGAAACATTAATTAGTATTTTTACTAATTTGGGTATAGGAATAGGTATGGGACTATCTGTTTTGTATGGAAGTAGTTTAGTATTAAATAATATAATATCAGTAGGAAATTTCGTTGAATTTAATGGATACATGTTATTATTACAAGCTCCTATAGGATGGATACCTTGGTTTATAAAACATTGGAAAAAAGTACAAGTGTCATATGATAGATTAGATAAAATGTTTAAGTTAAAAGAAGAAGAAATTTTTATTGAAAATAAAAACAATAAAGAAAAATTAAAGGGAAATATAGAAATAAAGGATTTAACATATAATTATCCTGGGTGTATAGAAAAAGTATTAGAAAATATAAATATTACTATAAAATCTGGTAAATCTTTAGGAATAATAGGTGTAATAGGAAGTGGGAAAACTACACTAATGAATTTATTATTAAAATTATATGATATACCTGATGGAAAGATTTATATAGATGGTAAAGATATAAATAAAATCAAAACTGATACTATTAGGAATAATATTTGTTATATAACTCAAGATAATTTTCTATTTTCTACTACATTAAAGGAAAATATTAATTTATTTAGAGATGAATATAATGAGGAAGAAATTATAGAAAGTACGAAACTTTCTATGATATATGATGAAATTCAATTAATGTCTGATGGAATTAATACAGTTATTGGTGAAAAAGGTGTTGATTTATCAGGTGGGCAAAAGCAAAGAGTTGTTATTTCAAGGGCTTTTTTAAATAAAAGTAGTGTAATTATTTTTGATGACACTTTTTCTGCATTAGATAATAAGACAGAACAACATTTACTAAATAATATTAAGGAATTAACAAAGGATAAAACTTGTATTATTATTTCTAATAGAATTTCTGATATAAAACATTGTGATGAAATTGTGGTTTTGAAACAAGGAAAAATTGTTGAAAGAGGTATTCATAAAGAATTATTAAAAAATAAAAATGAATATTATGAATTTTATAAAAATCAGGCTGAGAAAAGTAGTGTGTCTATTTTAGATTAGAGTAAAAAAATAGGGAAGGAGGTAAAAAACGTGAAAAATAAAACATTAGGTAGAGTAAAAAAAATGATGAAACCATATATAAAAACTATAGTATTTGTTACTATTATAGCGATAATAATAGATATTATGGTTTTATGTAGACCGTATTTAATAAGATTACTTATTGATGAATTTCTTGAAAAAGGAATTCAGCATAATGGAATTTTTTCAACTTCATTAATTGCATATGTGTATATAGCAATGGTTTGCATAGAGAATTTTCTTGAGTATTTTAATAGTACAAGAACAAATATTATTGGGGAAAGTGTAGTATTTGATTTAAGAAATAAATTATATGCTTATATGGAAAAAGCAAATATAAAGTTTCATGATAAAGTACCTTCTGGTACATTATTTGTAAGAATAATAAGTGATACAGAAGATGTTTATTCTTTGTTTAGTGATGTTATTACTACTGTTATAAAAGATATATTTATAATAATTGGATTAATAATAATGATGATTTATATAAGCTATAAATTATCAGTGGTTAATTTAATTATAATCCCATTAATTGTAATTACATCATTAATATTAACAAAATTATTGAATAAAACATATACAATTATAAAAAATGTTAGAACAAAATTGAATATATTTTTTGCTGAATCAATATATGGAATAAAATTAATAAAGATTTTTAACAGACAAAAAGAAAAACAAGAGGAATGTGAAAAAATTACAGAAGAATTTAGAAAGGCAAATAAACCACTTGGATTATTACAAGGACTATTACCAGCTATAATGACTATAATTGAAAACTTAGGTATTAGTATAGTGGTTTGGGCAGTAGTTAACAAATGGACTGGGGAATCTTTAGATGTTGGTATTATTTATATGTTTATTACATATTTGAAAAATTTGTTTGAGCCAATTAATAGAATTATTGAAAATGTTGAAGTAGTTGAAGAAGCGGTTACATCAATTGATAAAATTTATGAAATTTTAGAGGCTGATGAATTTACAGAAGATTTTGAAAAAGGAAAAAGGATTGATAAGATTAAGGGAAAAATTGAATTTAAAAATGTATGGTTTGCATATGATAAAGATAATTGGGTTTTAAAGAATGTAAGTTTTACAATTGAGCCTGGTCAAAGTATTGCATTAGTTGGTAAAACAGGTTCAGGTAAAACTACTATTACTAATTTAATAAATAGATTTTATACTATCCAAAAAGGAGAAATTTTGATTGATGGTATTAATATAAATGATATAAATTTAGCTGATTTAAGGAGAAATATTGGAACTATTTTACAAGACCCATTTATTTATGCAAAATCAATTAAAGAAAATATAAAATTATTTAATGAGATTAGTGATGATAAGATTAAAGAATCAATTGAATTATCTTCAGCAAGTAAGTTTGTAAATTCACTAGACCATGGAATAGATGAAATTGCTAAAGAACGAGGAAATTCATTTTCTGCTGGAGAAAAACAGTTAATAGCTTTTGCAAGAATTTTTGCTTTAGATCCTTCAATATTTATTTTAGATGAAGCAACAGCAAATATAGATACAACAACTGAACAATTAATACAAGAATCAGTTGATAAGATTTCAGCTAAAAAAACATCAATTTTTATTGCACATAGATTAGCAACAATTATAAATGTTGATAAAATTATAGTTTTAAGTAATGGAGAAATTATTGAACAAGGTAATCATGAAGAATTAGTTAAATCTGGAGGATATTATAGTAGTTTATATAGTGCATATTATAATAGTTTGTTATAATAATAAGCTTAATTTTTATATATACACATAAGCTAAATTTTTATACATAAAAGGCTTGAAAAAAAATATAAAATAGAATATTATATATATGATTGTAAATTAATATTATAAAGAATGGGGAGAAGTATAATGGAATTTCATGCCAATGAGGAAAAAACCGTTGAAATAGAGGTGGATGGTCAAGTTTATTTAAGACATGCTATAAAAACAAGATTTATAAAACAAGGAGAATCATATATAGATGTATTTAAAGAATATGTTTCACCAATATATCAAGAAGGAGATATAATATCTAGTTGTGAAAAAATTATATCACTTTGTCAAAATAGAGTAATAAAAAGAGAAGATATAAAAATAGGATTTTGGGCGAAATTTCTATCTAAATTTGCATCACATACATCAAGTGGAGTAGGAGTTGGAGAAACAATAAAAATGCAATATGCAATAGATAAAGTAGGATTACCAAAAGTATTATGGGCAAGTTTTGCAAGTTTTGTAACAAAATTATTTGGAAAAAAAGGTGTATTCTATAAAATAGTAGGACAAGAAGTTAGTGGATTAGACGGTTTTTATGATCATTATTGGAAAGAATATGCAGATATAGGAATTCAATTACCAGAAAACCCTACAGCTGTATGTAATGAAATAAAAGAGAAATTAGGAATATCAACAATGATTGTAGATGCAAATGATTATGGACAAGAAATACTTGGACATTCAGATGATATTAAATTATCAATACCACAATTAAAAGGATTGATAAGAGATAATCCATCATCAAATGGAAATGAATTAACACCATTAATATTAATTAGAAAAAAAGAAAATGCTTAAAATTAAGTATTGAAATAAACAAAGGAGAGTGCTAGTATGTGTGGGTTTTGTGGATTCACTGGTAATGTTGAAAACAAAGAACAAGTAATAGAAAATATGATGGAAAAAATAATATATAGGGGACCTGATAGTAAAGGTACACATGTTGATGAAGATATAGCATTAGGATTTAGAAGATTAGCAATTATAGATATAACAGAAGGCTCTCAACCAATATATAATGAAGATGGAACAAAAGTAATAGTATTTAATGGGGAAATTTATAATTATCAGGGAATTCGTGAAGATTTAATAAATAAAGGCCATATATTTAAAACAAAAACAGATACTGAAGTAATTCTACATGGATATGAAGAATATGGTGCAGATGTTTTAAATAAATTTCGTGGTATGTTTGGAATTGCTATTTGGGATTTAACTTCAAAAGAACTGTTTATAGCAAGAGATTTTTTTGGAATTAAACCAATGTATTATACACAAATTGGAAATGACCTGATTTTTGGTTCAGAAATTAAATCAATTTTAGCACATCCAAATGTAAAAAAAGAACTTAATATAAGTGCATTACAAAATTATTTATCATTTCAATATGGAGTTCCAAATGATACATTTTTTAAAGATATTTATTGTCTACAACCAGGCCATTACTTAAAATTTAAAGATGGTAAATTAGAAATTACAAGATATTGGAAACCTGAATTCAAAATAAATGATTCATGGGAATATGATAAATTAGTTGAAGAAATAGATAAAACATTTAAGGAATCTGTTGAGGCACATAAAATAAGTGATGTTGAAGTAGGTTGTTTTTTATCAAGTGGTGTAGATTCAAGTTATGTAGCAACACAATTTAAAGGTCAAAAAAGTTTTACAGTTGGATTTAATTATAATAAATATAATGAAATAGATTATGCAAAAGAACTTGCAGAGGAAATAGGACAAGACCATTATTTTAAAAAAATAGAAGATGATGAATTTTGGGATATTGTACCAAAAGTTCAATATTACATGGATCAACCACATGCAGACCCATCTTGTGTTGCATTATATTATGTATGTAAAATAGCAAGTGAACATGTAAAAGTTGTATTATCAGGTGAAGGTGCAGATGAATTATTTGGTGGATATAGAATTTATCATGAACCATTTAGTTTACGTTATAGCAAGTTTTTGCCAAGATTTGTATGGAAAGGAATAGCAGGTGTTTTAAATGCAATACCAAAGAATTTCCCAGGTAAAAGTTATGCTAATAGAGCTAGTAAAACTTTAGAGGAAAGATTTATTGGAAATGCAAATTTATTCTCTGATAAAGAAAAGCGTAAAATATTAAAAAATACTGAAGGTATGGTAAAACCAGAAGAATTAACTAAACCATTTTATGAAGATACAAAAGGATTAGATGATGTTACTAGAATGCAATATATAGACATTAATTTCTGGATGATAGGAGATATTTTATTAAAAGCAGATAGAATGAGTATGGCAAATTCATTAGAATTAAGAGTGCCATTCCTAGATAAAGAAGTATGGAATTTAGCAAGAACAATTCCTTGTAAATTCAAAGTTACAAAAGATGGACAAACTAAGGTTGCAATGAGAAAAGCTGCTTTAAAAAATATGCCTGAAAAAGTAGCTTCTAGAAAAAAATTAGGTTTTCCAGTTCCAACAAGAGAATGGTTAAAACAAGAAAAATATTATAATATTGTAAAAAAAGAATTCGAATCAGAAACAGCAAATAAATATTTTGTTACAGAAGAAATTGTTAAATTACTTGATGAGCATTATAAATTGAAAAAAGATAATAGTAGAAAAATATGGACAATTTACGTTTTTTTGATTTGGTATAAACAATTTTTTGGAGAGTAGAAAAAAGTAAAATCAGTAAAGAAACAATAAAAGGGAGCGTTCAAAATGGATAAAAAATTAGAAGAAATAGAAAATGAGCGTATGAACAAAGTACTAAATATGATTCTAAAATTAAATACTAATGAGTTTATTACTAATTTAGAACAACTTAGAAAATCTACAGGATTGCAAAATTCTAATATACCTGATATACGAGAATTATGTAATAATAAAATAGTAGAATTAAAACATCAGTTTAATGATGTTGATTTACCAATGTTTATTAGATATTATGAAAAAGATAATAATATTGCAAGTTCAATAATTGGTATGTCAATTGTTGATAATATGATGAAATATTTGAATGAAGCATTTACATTGTTTCCTGAAAACACTCAAAAAATAGAACAAGAAAAAAGTTTGAAACCTGTAGGAAAACTTACAGCCTTTTTCAATATGATAAGAGGATTTTTTTGGAAAAAGAATGATGTGTTAACTGATACTAAAAAAGAAGAAGTTCAACAATATGAAAAAATATGTCAAAAAGTTTATGGGTACAATTTAAAAGAAAATCTTGCAGATAGTTTATTAGGGTTTATGAAAGAAATTTCTCTACCTTATAGTAGAGAAAAAACATTAGAAGAACTTGTTATTCCAGATATTGTGAAACTTGGAGTAGCTGATATAATTCCAGATTTAATGGGAAAAGAAAATCAACCCCAAAATGAAATGAATAAATATGTGATAGAAAACACAGATCACATTAATTATGTTAAATCAGATAATAAAGAACCAATATCATCAATATCAGATGAATATGATGAAAGAGAAATTGTTAATTAAAATTAGGAAGGAGCATAAGAAAAGTGTGTGGTTTTGTTGGATTTATGGATAAATTAAATCAAGATGAAAAACAAAAAACTATAAAATTAATGGCTGATAGAATTATTCATAGAGGTCCAGATGAAGAAGGATATTATGTGGATGACGATGTTGCTTTAGGACATAGAAGACTTTCAATAATAGATTTGGCAAGTGGTAAACAACCAATGTTTAATGAAGATGGAAGTGTTGTTGTAGTTTTTAATGGTGAAATTTATAATTATCAGGATATAAAAAAGGATTTAGAGGAAAAAGGTCATATATTTAAAACAAATTCTGATACAGAAGTTTTAGTTCATGGATATGAAGAATATAAAGAAGAATTATTTAACAAATTAAGAGGAATGTTCGGATTTGTTATTTATGATATCAAAAATAAGGAATTAATAGGAGTTAGAGATTATTTCGGAATTAAACCTTTTTATTATTATGATGATGGTAAAACATTTATATTTGGCTCTGAAATAAAAAGTTTTTTAGAACATCCTAATTTTGTTAAAGAGGTTAATAAACAGGCATTAAAACCATATTTATCATTCCAATATTCTGTATTAGATGAAACATTTTTCAAAAATACATATAGATTAAAACCTGGAAATTATATTAAATATAAAGATGGAAAAGTAGAAATAAAACAATATTTTAAAGCTGAATATATGAAAAAAAATGATACTTATGAAAACTATAAAAAACAAGTAAAAGAATCTCTAGAAGATTCTATAAAATGCCATCAAATAAGTGATGTTGAAGTTGGTTCATATTTATCAGGTGGAGTAGATTCATCATATATAGTAAGTAAAGCAAAACCAGATAAAACATTTACTGTAGGATTTGACAAAACTGGATTTGATGAATCAGGTTTTGCAAAAGATTTATCAAAAATATTTAATACAAATAATTATAATAGAGTATTAACAGGTGATGATTTCTTTAATGCTGTACCAATTGTTCAATATCATACAGATGAACCACATGCTAATTTATCAACTGTTCCTTTATATTTTTTATCAAAATTAGCAAGAGAAAAAGTAAAGGTTGTACTTTCTGGTGAAGGTGCAGATGAAATGTATGGTGGTTATACAGAATTAGATGTTAGTAAATGGATTAAGGCATATTGTAAACTTCCACTAGCATTTAGAAAATGTTTAGCTAATAAGGTTAGAGATAAAAAGAAATTTAAAGGTAAAAGAATTATTTGCCAATATGATAGACCTTTATCAGAAAGATTTATTGGAAATGCATTTATCATGGATGATAATGAAACAGAGGATATTTTATGTGATGAATTAAAGGGTAAAGGCATAAAATTTGCAGATATTATTAAACCATATTATGAAGATGTAAAAAATGAAGATGAGATAACCCAAATGATGTATATTAATATGCATTTTTGGCTTGCTAAAGATATGTTACTTAAAGCTGATAAAATGAGTATGGCAAATTCAATTGAATTAAGAGTTCCTTTTTTAGATAAAGAAGTATGGAATGTTGCTAGAAAAATTCCTAGCAAATATTTAATAAAACATGGGGAAACAAAAAAAGTTTTCAGAGATGTAGCAATTGAAGCAATTCCAGAAGAATGGGCTAAAAGAAGAAAGCTTGGATTCCCTGTTCCATTTTCTATGTGGATTAAAGAAGAAAAATATTTTAATATAGTAAAATGGTATTTTGTACAAGATTGGGTTAGTGAATTTTTTGATAAAGATAAAATTAATAAAATGCTTGATGATCATTATGCTGGTGTGGAAAATCATGGTAGAAAATTGTATAATATTTATATTTTCTTAGTTTGGTATAAAGTTTATTTTGTAGATGGAGCTAAGGTTCAAAATATATAAAAAAAAGAGGTAGCACGAAATATCGTGCTGCCTTTTGTGCGGTTAAAATCAAATAGGTTAATTAATTTCTATTTGTTGTTATCTCTCATTCAAAATAGGCTACAAAACTGCCATCACGACTATAAATAGTGATGCTACCTTCTTCTGTAATGATAGATGTAATAAGTGATGCTTCTTCTTCAGCCAGTTCTGTATTGACAACACAGTCTTTGGTGCCATCAAAGTAGAATGTGTAGGCTTTTGCAAAACGAAGCATCAAACTGCCATCAGCAGTTTTAATTACGTGTTTCGGAAAATCACTCATTGACAAGTTGTGGAGAAGTGTAATTGTGGAATCATCATATGATTCACTCATGTCAAAGTAGTGAACTTCACTGGGAATGTCGGATTCAACGAAAAGTTTGTAACAATCATTAAAGATTGTGACATACAGTGTTTCTTGTTTTTCTTCGCAATAGTATTGGCAAATGTGTTCTGCCTGGTTGAATTTGGGAGAATCATAAGAAACAATAGAACTGTCAAACTTGATTTCGTAGAGTCCATCCGCAAAATACACGCAGATGCTGCCATCAAAACCATCAACATAAGACTTGGAGAAATCAGAGCAGAAGTAGTTTCTCAAAAGCCAAGTATTTTGGTCTGTGACATCCATATTTGTGACGTCGAAAACCCGGTGGGAATTGTCGTCCTGTACATTCAGCAGAAATTTCTGCAATTGAATTAAATCCAGGACTGACCACTGTGAAGGAGAGTCATTAATTAAACTCTTTTTCATTGCCACAAGGTCAAAAACGTTCACGATACCATCTTCATTTACATCTTTTACTGATGTTGTGTTTGCTGCGATGGTTTCAGCCTTTACGGATAAGGGTGTTGCAATGGTAGATGTTAACATCACCAAAAGAGCAACGATCAAAGTAACGAAAGAGGTTGTAATTTTTTTAAGCATAATAAATATTCCTTTCTGTTATATGATTTACCGCACAAATGAGGAAGTAAAGCTTCCATACCTATATTATATCACTAAAAAAAGCTTTTTGTCAACATAATACAGGTATACCTTTATTTGGTTTTCAATTCAACAACAGTAACACCCATTTCACCTTCACCAAAAGTTCCTAATCTAAAAGACTTCACATGAGGGTGTTTTCGCAAAAATGCATGTATTCCATTACGAAGTTTTCCTGTGCCTTTACCATGAACTATCCTTGCAGTAGTTAAATTTGCTAAATAGCAATCATCTAAATATTTATCTATAATAAAAATTGCATCTTCAACAGTTTCACCAATTACATTTATTTCTGTTGATATTGATTTAGCTTTTAGTTCCATAGATGTATTAAACATTTTTGATGTAGTATTATTACCATTATTATAAAATTTATTTTTGTTATTTGAATTAATATTATTACCTTTTGAATTATTAGAATAATTGCTAGTGGAATTAGTATTTTTTAGTAATTCTAAATTATTAATTTTAACATTTGTTTTTGTACTTCCAAACTGAACTATAACTTCATTATTTTTATTAGGCATAGTTAATATTGTTCCAACCATATTAAAAGGTTTTACTAAAACTTCTAGTCCAACTGAAATATCAATATTATTAGAATTATTTTCATTTTCTGGAGACATATCATCAATTAAATTGTTTTTAATATTTGAATTTAAATTATCTCGTAATATATTAGCCTTTTTTAATGATTCTTTACTATTTGATGTATATAAATCATTTAGTTTTTTGATAATATCATTAGCATTTTCCTTAGCAGAAATCAAAATATTTCTTGCATCATTTTTAGCTTTATTTATAATTTCTATCCTTCTTGTTTCAACATCAGAAACATTATTTTCTAATTGTTTTCTAAGGAGTTCAATTTGGTTTGAATTTTTTAATATCTTATCTTTTTCTTTTTCAATTACCAATTTATCATCATAAATATTTTTTAGTAATTCTGCAATACTTATATCATTATTAGTTAAAAGACTTTCAGCTCTATCTAAAATTTCTTGAGGAAGACCTAATTTTTTACTAATTGCAAATGCATTACTTTTTCCAGGTACACCAATTAAAATCTTATAAGTAGGACGTAGATTTTCAATATCAAATTCAGAGCTTGCATTTTCAAAACCATCTGTTACTAAAGCATAATTTTTTATTTCAGAATAATGTGTTGTAGTAAGTGTTAATGCACCTTTTTTATGAAAACTTTCCAATATGCTTATAGCAAGATTTGCACCTTGTAATGGGTCTGTTCCTGAGCCTAATTCATCTATTAAAATTAAACTGTTTTCAGTAGAGTGTTCTAATATTGATACAATATTTACCATATGTGAAGAAAATGTGCTTAAAGATTCTTGAATACTTTGTTCATCACCTATATCTGCAAAAATATTGTCAAAAACATAAATACTGCTTTGTTCTTTGGCTGGAATGTGAAGCCCACTATAAGCCATTAAACATAAAAGACCAACAGTTTTTAAGGTTACAGTTTTTCCACCTGTATTTGGTCCTGTTATTACTAAGGTTTTAAAATCTTTTCCAAGAGTTATATCTATTGGAACTACTAAATTAGGGTCAATTAAAGGATGACGTGCTTGTTTTAATTCTATGAATTTTTCAGTATTTATAATAGGTTCAATTCCATTTATATCATGAGAAAATTTAGCTTTTGCGAAAATTAAATCAATATTTCCAATTACAGATATTGTTTTTTTAATATCATCAATAATAGGGTAAAGTTGTTTTGATAAATCTTCTAATATTTTTTCAATTTCTACATTTTCTTCTAGTTTTATATTGTTAATTTTATTGTTTAAGTCAAATACAACAGTGGGTTCAATATATACAGTAGAGCCACTTGCGGAAATATCATGAATAAGTCCATTTACATTTTCTTTGTATTCAATTTTAATAGGAATAACATATCTGTCATTTCTAATTGTTATAATTGGTTCCATAATATATTTTGAATGACTAGATGAGTGTATGAATGAGTTTAGTTTTTCTTTTATTTCACTTTCTAGTCTGCGTCTATTACGTCTTAGAGAATTAAGTACTTTTGAGGCATCATCAGAAATATTATTTTCATCTATAATTGCTTTTTTTATGTTTTTGTATATTCCGGGATTAGAATATAATTGTTCAAATTCTGTTTGTAATATATTGTCTGTATTTATGTCGTTTTTTGGTGTGTGTGAGTTAGGAGCATTAAGTTTTTCGTTAATAGTTGAGTTGAAGAAATAGTTTTTTAAATTATTAGAAATATTTAAAATTTTTGCGAATTCTAATAAAGCTTTTGAGGTTAGTGGTAGATAACTTTCTAGATTTTTTATATATGGTGTCATATTATCGATTTCTTCAATAGGGATGTTTCCATAGTTTGTTATGAGTGAGTATGCTTCAGATGTTTTTCTTTGCATATTTTGAATATGGGTAGTATTGTTAGAGGGTAGTGTGTTTGTGGATTGTTCTTTGCCAATGTAGGTTTTGCAGTAGGTTGAGAGTATTTGTAGTATTTTATTGAATTCTAGTTTTATTAAATTTGTATTCATTTTTGGTCTCCTTTTTTATTTTTTTTTGTGTGTGGGATAAATAAAAACACATCTGTGGAACTTTTGGTTGTTAGATGTGCTTGGGGTTTTTTTAGTAGTTGTGTTAGGGATTTGTAGTTTGTATTTAGATTATACATGGGTTGGGGGGATTTGTCAAATTAAACAATAGTCTTATAAGGTTAATGTTTTTTGCTTGTGCAGTGGGCCGTCAAATTCAATAGTTATGTAATGCTTTTTCAGGAGGCAGTCAAAAAATCCAAGATAAGTATGGCTGTTGACATATA
>CANPWE010000044.1 GCA_947581895.1 uncultured Clostridia bacterium
CACACTCAGGAATTATTACTCTCTGTGCGCTGTTGGGAAACATTTTCAAAATAATATATGTCAACAGCCATACTTATTTTGGATTTTTTGACTGCCTCCTGCAAAAGAATTACAGAACTGTTGAATTTGACGGCTTATTGCAAAAGTATAAAACAGCACCCCACAAAAGTCCCAAAATAAAAAAAGAACCTTGTAACTTCCCCACACTTATGCTAAAATATTCATATTAAAAGAAAAGAAGTGATAAAAAATGAAAAGAATATTAATTTTATACGCCAAATACGGTGGAGGCCACCTGTCCGCAGCCAACTCCATACAAACATACATAGAAGACCACTATTTCTACAATAGTGAAGTAAAAAGCATAGACTGTGTCGAATATGTCCGACCATTTCTAAGCAATGTAACAACTGACGCCTACAAAGAAATGGCTAAAAACATCCCCAAACTCTGGAAAAAAATCTACTACGGTTCCAAAAAAGGCCTACTTTTACACATGAGCAACAAACTAAACGTAAATATGGCAAAAAAATTACACAAACTATTTAAAGAATACCTACCAGACCTCGTAATTTCCACACACCCATTTGGAACACAAATGGTATCTTACCTAAAAGAACGCAAAATTATAAACTGTGAACTAGCCACCATAATGACTGACTTCACCCCACACGAACAATGGCTAGTAGGCAAAGAATATGGTGACTATTTTTTTGTTTCTAATGACAAAATGAAACAAGATTTAATAAACACTTACCACATTCCAGCAGACAAAGTTTTTGCCACAGGGATTCCTTTAGCAAATACATTTTCATACCCATTTTATGATGATGAAACATACAAAAACTACAGACTAAACAAAAACAAAAAAATAATACTATTCTTTGGTGGTGGAGAATTTGGACTTGGTCAAAAAAGAACAGTTGAAGTACTACAAAGCTTAGCAAAACACCTTGATAAATATCAAATTGTAGCCATTTCTGGTAAAAATAAAAAAATGAATGACGAATTTTTAAAATTATATGATAAAATTCAAAATGAAGATTTACACATTTTAAAATACACAAATGATGTACCTGATTTAATGCATATTTCTTCATTAGTAGTTACTAAACCAGGAGGATTAACATCTTCTGAAAGTTTAGCATCAAACCTACCTATGCTTATAACAAACCCAATTCCAGGTCAAGAAGAAGAAAATGCCAGATTTCTTGAGGATTCTGGTGCAGCTATATGGATAAAAAAAGATGATAATATTGATGAAATAATTAATAATATCTTAAATGATGAAAATAAACTTGAAGAAATGAAACAAAAAAGTAAATTAATAGCTAAACCAAATTCTACTATGGATATTTGTCAAACTATCTTAGGAAAAATTTGTTAAAAAAATGGAAACTATAAGGTATAAAACCATAGTTTCCTTTTTTTATATTTCTCTTCTTCCTTCTAATGCTTTACTTAAAGTAACTTCATCTGTATATTCTAAATCTCCCCCTACAGGAATTCCATGTGCAATTCTTGTAACTTTTATTCCTAAAGGTCTTATTAATTTAGACAAATACATTGCAGTTGCTTCACCTTCAACTCTTGGATTAGTTGCTAAAATAATTTCCTTAACCTGTCCATCCATAAGTCTTGCTAATAATTCCTTAACTTTTATGTCATCAGGACCTATCCCATTCATTGGAGAAACCACACCATGTAAAACATGATAAACCCCCTTAAATTCATGTGTCCTTTCCATTGCTACCACATCTTTTACATCCTCAACAACACAAATTGTAGACTGATCTCTACCACTATTTGCACAAATAGGACAAGGGTCTGTATCTGTTATATTATAACATTTTGAGCAATATTTTAAGTTCTTTTTGGCATTAGTTATAGCTTCTATAAATTCATTTGTTTCAGTATCACTTGCATTTAATATGTGAAAAGCAAGCCTAGCAGCAGTTTTATTACCAATGCTAGGTAATTTTTCAAAAGCTTCAATTAATTTTTCTATTGATGGTGAATAATATCCCATAATATTCTCTCCTCTTTCGTTTCTAAACCATTACATTAATCCTGGAATATTATATTTTCCAAAAGATTCAGCTTGTGCAGAATCTACTTTTTTTAATGCTTCATTAACACATGTTAATATTAAATCTTGTAACATTTCTACATCTTCTGGATCTACTACTTCTGGTTTAATTTTTATTTCTTTTATTGATTTATCACCAGTAACTTTTACTTCTACTGCACCTCCACCTGCTGATGCATCAAACTCTCTTGATGCTAATTCTTCTTGTGATTTTTCTACATCTGCTTGCATTTTTTTAGCTTCTTTCATTAATTGATTAATATTCATTCCTCCAAATGATCCCATTCCTGGGAATCCTCCTCTTTTTGACATTTTAAAATTCCTCCTTATTCATCTATAATATTTATTGGCATTCCAATTTCTTTGGTAATTTCACTAACTCTATCATTAGTCTCTTCAGGATGTTTTGCATCTATATATTTTACTTGCATAGGTTTTCCATATTCTAATGAAACCAATTTTGTAAGTTCATTTATACTTTCTGGTTTATCTAAAATACTTTTTCCAAAAGGTGTTATCCCATTTTGAAAAACAATTCCTATAGTCATATCATTAACCTCTGTTGCAGTTGTATTTACTAGATTTGTATATAACATTATTTTTCCACTTTCTTTTAATCCATTAACCAGTTTTCCCCAACCTTCTGCTTTTTTTCCTACTGGAACAAAATTTTTTACTATATTTGTTTGAGCTTTTTGTTCTGATTTTATAACATTTTTTCTTATATTATTAGATTTTTCAGGTATGTTATCCACATTTGTTCCAGAATTGTGGATAATTAAGTTTGAAATTTGATTAATTTTATTTTCTAATTGTTTTATTTTATTTTCTAACTCTGAATTATTAATTACAACAGGTTCATTATTATTAATCATATTTCCTTTATTTTCAATGTTTTTTGTATTACTCTTATCAGATTTATCATCAGAATTATTACAATTTTCTGTATTACACAATTTCATAATTCCAACTTCTAACATTATGGTTTTTTGTGTAGTTATTTTCAAATCATTAGCAAGTTCAGATAAATTATAAATGATATTTAATAATCTTTCTTTAGACGTTTTATCAGCAATTTCCTTTATTTTTTGTAACTCATTTTCATTATATAATGTCAATTGTCCACTAGATTTGAATACTAGAATATCTTTAACATATTTAATAATTTCCCATATTAAATAATTTAAATCTTTACCATCTGATATTACAGTATCAATATTTTCTAGTGTTTCATATACATTACATTCTATTACAGAATTTACAATTTTATTAATGTATTCTACTTTTGGTATTCCAACTAATTCTTTAACCTTATCATCATTAATTTCATCTTCTCCTTCTTGAACACATCTTTCCAAAATACTTAATCCATCTCTCATTGCACCTTCTGCTAATACTGAAATTGTTTTTAATGCTTCTTCTGTAATATTAATATTACTTTCCTTACATATGAATTCTAACCTAGATTTTATATTTTCAGGTGATATTTTTTTATAATCAAATCTTTGGCATCGTGATAAAATTGTTGCTGGTAATTTTTGTGGTTCTGTTGTAGCTAATATAAATTTAACATGTTCTGGTGGTTCTTCTAATGTTTTTAATAAAGCATTAAAAGCTCCAACAGATAACATATGAACCTCATCTATTATATATACTCTGTATTTGGCAATTGTGGGTAAAAAATTAACTTCTTCTCTAATAGACCTAATATCTTCTACACTATTATTAGAAGCTGCATCCATTTCCACAATATCTGTTAAAGATCCTTGAAGAGCTGCCTTACAAATTTCACATTCATTACATGGTTCTCCATCTTGTGGATTTAAACAATTTATTGCTCTTGCTAGAATTTTTGCTGCAGATGTTTTTCCTGTACCACGACCTCCTGTTAATAGATATGCATGTCCAACTCTATTGGCAATAATTTGATTTCTTAAGGTTCTAGTTATATGTTCCTGACCAACAATTTCACTAAATTTAGTTGGTCTAAATTTTCTATACAAAGCTGTATATGACACAGTATCACCCCTCTTTGTAATCTTTACTCTTGTTAGTTTCTTTTTCAAAAAAAATGGTACGAGCAAATATTTACTTCTCTAACCTTTCTGTGGAAGTATTTTTCACATAAAATTTACTACTTATTGCTGCTTCCTTCCGGATCTGACAAGGTTCATAGCTTTTTATTGAAAAATATCCTCCACACAAAGGTTAGAGTTTCCTCATACCATTTACATTATATACTTTTTTTTTATTTTAATCAATAGTTTTTTTTATTTTTCTTATTAATTGGAAATTTAGTTAATTGTAAAAGTAAAATGTAGTTTTACTTTTACAATTCATCTGATTGAAAATTTAGTGATATGTAATAAATTTATTTCACTATTTTTTCATTTATATATTGAAAATTTTATTGTAAAATCTATAATCTCTTAAATACTATATTACTAAAATCTGTGATTTCTGTATGTGTTTCTTTTTGTCCTACAATATTATCTACTGGTAAATCTAATACTATATTAGTTTTATATGATTTATCTTGTACTTCAATAATTAAATCAAATGAAACTTTACATTTCAAATCTTCATTTGCTATATTCATTTTTTGTAAAATAAATGCACCTTGTTGAATTTCCTGATCATCATTTGACTTGTATTGGTCTAGTCCTACATTTGCAAAACTAATATATATACAACCACCTTGATTATTTACTTGTAAAGCTTTTTTATTATCAGCTGTTGCACCAGTATATGTTAATGTAGAATTTACTAAAAAGTCATTTGTATATTTATAAATTCCATCATCTAAACTATTTGGCATATATACTTGAATTTTTCCTAATTTAACATTTTGTAAAATTTGTATATTTTCTATTTTCACACTTTTTATAATTTGATCTTCTTTAAATTGTTCATTTTTATTTAAAAGAATACATATATCATTTGTTTGAATTACATTTTTTTCCCATAAATATTTTTGTTGCTGTTCTGCATTTTGTTGTTGTTCTGTTGGTACTTCCTGATTTCCTACTGTTTCAGAATTTACCATACCATCATTATTCACATCTGAAACAGATGCTGAACTAATTACAATAATCTTTTTTAATTCAAAAGGTACTTCTTTTTCTCCTTCAACTTGATATATCATAATTGAAAAAGTAGCAGCAGAAATAGCAATTGCTATAATCAGCATAATTATACTAAACTTTATTCTTTGTTTTAATTTATCTCTAATCAAATTTAATTCCTTCCTAAATAAAATTTTCTTTTATTAACTTATATTAAATTTATATTTACATTATTTTTCGTTTAAAAATATTAGCTGTCTTTTTTTATATCTCTTAATTTTTTAAAAAAATCTTTTAAAATAGCTTCACATTCATCTTTCATTATACCTTTTTCAACTTCAACCTTATGATTGAATTTATAATCTTGTAATAAATTTAAAACAGAACCACATGCTCCTGTTTTTTCATCTGATGCACCAATATATACTTTTCTAATTCGTGATTGTATTAATGCTCCTGCACACATACTACAAGGCTCTAATGTTACATACATATCACAATCTAGTAATCTCCAACTATTTAATTTTTTGCTAGCTTTTTTTATAGCAAGAATTTCTGCATGGTTTGTTGTATCTTTTTTATTTTCTTTTTGATTATATGCTCTAGCTATTATTTCTCCATCTTTTACTATAACTGCTCCAACAGGAACTTCTAATTTATCATATGCTTTTTTTGCCTGTTTTAGAGCTTCTTTCATAAACTTTTCTTCCATATTCACCTAATACCTATTCTATTTTTGGTGTGCCCAAGGGGACTTGAACCTCTATCGGTCGCTTAGGAGAAACTCGGTTACAATTTCAAATAGTGTTTGAATTTTTTAAAAGCGTTTAAAATACAAGCGAATCGAATTGTTTTTTAAAATTTATTTTTTAAAATCAAATCGAAAATTTTTAAAATTTTAAATGCTATTTTATAAAATTCGCGACATATTCGCGACACACTTTCCTAAATTTCTATCCTGGTCCGTAGCCCTTAGTACACCTTTATTTAATACTTTTTGCGTTTAAATTTTTCTTGTATTATTTTAGCATAAATTTTATTATTTGGCAATATACTTACAAGATTACAATAAAAAAAATTAATGCAAGTTTTCTTACATTAATTTTACACTAAACTTATACTAATGAACTTATTATAAATTCATTACCATATTTTGCTTTTTGTTCTTCTAGCCAATCCCATACATTATCTACACTAATATTAGAAATATCAATTTGCTTAAATATAGGATATTTTTTATCTATATAATCAGTTATTAAATTTTGTTTATAATCTTCAATATTACTTGAATTAAATATAAATTCGAGTAATTCTTTTATTTCTTCTGTGAGAGTAAATTTCTTTTTTGTATATAGTGAAAGCATCTGGTTAAATCCAATTTTTCTTTCACCATTTGCATTATAATATTTATCAAAAACAGATATAGCCTCTTGTGTCTTATCTTCGTTAGAATGAGTATAAATAAATGTTGTAGAAAGCTGTGAATGACCCATCAATTTTTGAACATCTACAGGAGATAAATCCGGATTTTCATTCATCTGCATTGAGCAATAACTATGTCTTAATCCATGTAATGATACATTTCTAATTTCTTTATGATTATTTCTAAAATCCAACCACTTGCTTGATGGAGTATCTGGAAACATTATTCCACCTGTTTTACTTAAAAATAAATTGCGAGGTGGCACATAATTGCTATTTTTTGCTTTAAACCTTTGAATGATTCTCTGTCTTAATTTTAGGTATTCCATAATTGCCTCAGTACAAAATCTTGGTATAGGAACTTCCCTTACACTTCCTTTAGTTTTTGTGTCTTTTTCAAGTATTCTTTGATTTTCTTTATCCCATACTACTGCTCTTTTAACACTTATCATATTATTATCAAAATTAATATCTTCTATATGAAGCCCAACTAATTCTCCTCGCCTTAATCCTGTGCATATAGCAATAGTAAATAATGCCTCTTTTAATGAATCTTCGGTTTTTAAAATATCTAATATTTCAATTAATTCATCTCTATTATAAGATGTTTTTTCTTTTTTAGAAACTCCTGGAGCTTTAACTTTTAAAACAGGATTTGTTTCTAAATAATCCCAGGCAACTGCTTTATTTAATATTTTTCGCAATAGTCTATAAACATTATTTACACTTGTAGGGGATAACTTAACAATGTTTCCATTTTTATCTGGTCTTTCACAATCTCTTTCTTTTAATTTATTTATAATTCTTTGAATCGTTAAGGCATCTATTTTATTTAATGGCATATTTGCAATTTCTGGCAAAACATAATTTTTCAATTCATTTTTTCCACCTTGAACTGTAGTAGGACTTAATTCTTTTTCTGCATATTCTTTATAATAAATTCTTGCAAATTCTATAAATCTTATACTGCTTTTTTCACCTTTACCATTTTTTAATTTTAATTCTGCTAATCGCTTATCTCTTTCTTTTTTTGCCTGTGCTAATGTACCTTCAAATACAGCCGAATAGTAATCTCCCTTTTGCCCATTAGAACCACCTTTCCTGATAAATATTCTATATTTCTTTCCTTTTTCTATTTCGTATATATATTTATCAACCTTATTAGTGGCTGCATTTACATCATTTTTTCTTTCCTTTTTATCCTTTTTTTCTTTTTGCTTTTTTCCAACGACTTTTTCTGCAAATATATCATTAGCTTGTTTAGATGGTTCAAGCAATACTCCATTTTCTTCTAATTTATTATCTCTTAATTTTATTGCATCTTCTATTGTTCCATTTATATATTGGTCAAAGTTTATCTTTTTATTATTTTTCTTATCTATTTTTAGAAATTTAACTCTATATCTATTGTCTGAAATATAATAAATATATTTTTCAACTTTTTCTTGCATCAACATCTCCTCCAATTAAATTTCATATTTTACTTTTTCTTTTTTCGGCTTTGTTTCTTTTTCTATCCATTTATCAATTTCTTCTTTATTAAACATTCTTTTATTCCCGATAGTGCAATAAGGTAATCCTTCATTTTGAATTGCTTTATTTATATTATATCTTGTAAAAAATGGATATTTTTCAATTAAATCATTAACTGTATAAAGAACTTTTGTATCTTCTTGATTAAATACTTGTATATTTTCATTAACTTTCTGTTCTTTTTCTTGATAATTAAATATTGAAAGTAATTCTCCTAGTGTCATATTTTTTATAGCACTATAAATTTCATTTTTGCACATTTAACCTTTCTTCCTCTCTAAATTCTATATTCACATACCATTTCGATTAGATTTAAAGGTCTTTTATTACTATCTAAAATGAATTGTTTTGTTATAGAAAAATCCGAACACCAATAAATAGCATCTTCCTCTTTATTAAAAGTTTCAAACTCAACTTTATTTCTATATTCTCTAATTGCTTTATAACCATCTTTTGAATGAACATAGTAATTATTAAAAAAGGCTTTATTGATATTAGTTTTTTCATTATAAAAATCATTACATCTATCGGATGGTATTTTAAAAATTATAGGAAATATTCCTTTGTCAAATATTTTTATCACTTCGGAACTAATAGTATAAAAGTTATAATTATTTTTATATTTGCTCATAATATCTCTCGCATATACATTTCCACATTTCGATTTAAGAATATAACTTTTTTCTTTAGTATCTCTTATTAGATACCAAACTTCATTAAATTCATCATCTATAATTTCATATATTTTTTTTATAATTCCTTTTTCGTGTAATTTTATCATTTCTTGTTCCCAGATCATTGTTACTTTGCTCATTCCATAATAATAGCTCCACATTACTTCTATTTCGCGTTTTTCCATAACATTCACTCCTATCCATTGCAAAAATTAAAATACTACTTTCAGAAGTATTATAGCGTGCTCAATATGAAAAGTCAGCCCATTTTCGCATTATTCCCATTTTATTTTTTTTGGAACAGCATAAGAAATCTTATCCTTAATTTCTTCTTTAATTCTATATTCTTTTGTCCTTTCGTGGTATCTATAAATACTTGAATTCCAATTTCTAAATGCACGATTACTTATTGTCTTTCTTCCAGATAATTCACAACTTGCTTGATAATGTTGAACTTTTAAAATTTCATTATTAAGTGAGTTATTTTTTCGTACTTTTCTCATATTTTCTTTATTAAAATTTTTTCTTTTAATTTTATTTTTATCTTTTCTTTGTTTCTTTTCTTCATCATATCTTGAATCTTGTTTTAAAACTTTTGAAACATAAGACTTTACTACATTAACTTTCTTTGAAATTTCAATAGTATTCATTTTTTCTTCAAAATATAGAGTTATTATTTCATCTCTTTTTGACATTTACTTAGCTCCTTAATTTAGTGAACTTTTTGCACACGGATTTTTGACACAATACACCTATTATAGGTCTTTTGTTAAATAATCCATATATTTACCAAATTCTTTTCCATGAAGTTCTGATAATCTTGGAGTATGTTTTGCTTTTTCTAATTTTTTTAAGCGAATAGTATTTAATATCGCTAAAATAGTCAAAGCAATACTAATAACGAGTAAAAAAAGAATAAAAAATTTCATTGATAAACCCTCCTATCTTATTTTTTAGAGAGAAAAACAAGTAAGAAATATCCCTCTCACTTGTTTCCTCACTAAAACCAATTTTTTAAGGTCTAATTTTTAAATTTTTTTAATTTTTTTTCTAATTTTTCTATTGCAAGGTCTAAACTATCCTTTACAGACATAATTGCACATTCTTCTATTTCTGCAATTTCTTTCAATGTTTTATTTTCAAAATAGTACATTTTAATTCTTCTTTTTTGTAATTCTGATAAAGAACTAATTGCATCTTTTAATTCTTTATTAATAAGTTTATTTTCAAATTGTTCTTCTAAACTTATAGGCTTGTCCATTGCTCTGGAATTTAATTTATTTTCATAAACTATAGAATGTTCTATATGCCTATCAAATTCATTTTTCTGCCTTTTTTCTTTTCTTTTTTCATTAATAAGAGCATCTTTAATAATGCTACTTATTTCTATTTCTTGGATTTTATTTTCTCCATCTCTAAATATTGCAATATGTTTATTGTTTTCATTGGTATAAACTATATAATCACATAATCTTTTTCCTTTATAATTAAATATTTTCATTATTTTCCTCCTAAATTTGAATTTTTGAAAAATTCAAATTTGGAGGACCTCTACATTTAGAAATATAGCCTATTACATAAAAAAAATAGGCAGACTTGTTTGTATGCACAAATCTACCTATTAAAAAAATAGCAAAAATATTAAATTGTTTTAAAAACACCAATATTCTAACCATTCTATATATTCTCCTATTAGCATAGTTAGAAATATAAAAATAGAACCGTAATAATCCTAACTACGCCTCTAAAAAACCTATTTGTCAGCAAGAATATTGTTATTCTTATTAAATTTGATTGCTTTTTCTATAAAAAGCTAAACTTCATTTTTTTTCTATATAAATTACCCCTTTAATAGATTTTTCACAATCACCCTATCACAATTTACTTGAAAAGTTTGTCAGAATTTGTCAACAATAATAAAAAATTTTTGAATTGTGTAAAAGATACTGAAAAATCAATAAAAAAATAGACAAAAAAAAGGGATTCTACTAAATTAAAGTAAAATCTCTTTTAATTGTTTTTTTCTTCTTTTAAATGTTTTGTATATTCAGATAATAAATCGTTTGGAGTTATGTCTAATACTTCGGCTATTGCTGCTAATTCATAATCTGATACTGTTCTCTTTCCAGATTCAATTAAAAATATTGATTGTCTGTGTAAGTCTAGTCCTAACATTATTAATTTATCTGATAATTGTTGAACCGAATACTCTTTTTTTGTTCTATAATAATTTATATTTGAACCTGTTACATTTCTTTTTCCATCTAAATCCTTATATGGATTTCTAGCATTTCCATTACTCATAACAATCCCCCATTATTACTTGATTTTATCATTTTTTTATGTTATTATTGAAAAGCATGGTTTTCAATGTAAAAAAATGTAATAATTTAATATATAGATATGGAGGTATGCTTATGGAAAATAAAATTAATGAAGTGCAAAAGAAAATTGATGATGCACGAAAAAAAATGGATTTGGCTATTGCTAATGGCGAGGAATATAGTAAAATATTAGAAATATCCATTTATATTGACAACATTATTAATGAATATTTGGCTACAGAAACAAATTTAATAGATGAAAGGAGAAATCTTATGACAAAGTATGATGATTTGATTGAAACACCTTTTAAGAATGAAATTATAGGACAAATTAGAACAGAAGTAAGACAAAAATATCATGCAATGGGAATACAAGAATTATTACAATTTTCTACAAATGTATATACTTATTCAGTATTAAAAGCACATAATATTCCTGAACAAGAAATAGTCGATCAATTAATGTTTTTGAATAATAAGTTCTTAGATGCAACAAAAAATAATGATGAAATTGTTGTAGGAAAAGAGATGGAACAACCTACATTAGAATATCTAACATACATAGCAGATAAATATGTAAAAATTGTAAAAGAAAGAATATAAGAGTTAGCGATTTATAAATCGTATTTTTATTTACCTTCTACTTTCCTAACAAGAATTATTTTATTTTCTCGTAATCAATAATAAAAAATACCAAAATGTGGAATAATGATTTGTAGGAATAATAATTTTTCTTGTGAGGAATGGAGGCAATTATGGAAGGTAAAGAATATAACGATTGGAGAAATTTTGGTATAAGAGTGAAGAATTCAAGAAATAGTATAGGCATGACAGTTGAAAAACTTGCAGAAAAGTCTGGAAGAACTGAAAATTTTATATTTAGAATTGAAGGAGGACAGGGATGCAGTATTCATACTTTATATCAATTAAGTAAAGCATTAAATAAATCATCTGATTACTTATTATTTGGTGAGGATATGAAAACAAAAGAAGTAAATTATTCAGATCGTGAAATAATTGATAATATTTTAAATCAATGTGATGAAAAACAATTAAAAATCATAAAAGATGTATTAATAGCAATATGTCCAAATTTTGATGATTTGAAAAAATAGAGCCTATGGATTTACTCCAATAGGTTTTTTATATTTTATTTAATTTGATTTTTCGAATAAATAATATATCTGTAATGTTCATATTCTAACATTCTACTCTAGTATTATAATATATAATTTTTAAGTATAATAATACATTATAAGTGGCATAAATAAATTTGAGAGGTGATAACTATGAACATTAGAGATAAGTTATATAAAAAAGATAATAAAACTATTCCAAAATCTATAAATATTGATGATTCTTTATATGAAAAAATAAGATTATCTACAGAAAATGAATATGATGCAAAATTAAGTGATATTATAAATATAGCATTAGAGGAGTATATAGAACGCAATAAACCATCCTACTATGCAAAACCAAAATCTGAAACTGTAACATATAGAAATTTGATGTTAAGAAAAAATAATATAAAGAAAATAAATGAATACCATCAAAAAACAGGAATATCCTTTACAAGGTTAGTAAATGGAGCAATTAAAGAGTTTTTTGAAA
>CANPWE010000045.1 GCA_947581895.1 uncultured Clostridia bacterium
TATATGTCAACAGCCATACTTATCTTGGATTTTTTGACTGACTACTGCAAAAGCATTACATAACTATTGAATTTGACGGCCTCCTGCAAAAGTATAATTCCCCTATTGCCTTTTTTCAAAATTTGCTATACTATAATAAAAAAAATAAAAAAAAGGAACAAATAAATTATGAAACTAACATATACCATAAAAAATAACGACCACTTTTATAATCTAAAAGAAGTCTTAAAAACAAAATTTGAACTATCAGATAGACTCCTATTAAAATTAAAATCCAACAACAAAATACTCCTAAATGGCCATTCAACTAATACAAAATCACCCATACACCCAAATGACACAATACAAATTTTATTAGACCTTGAAGAAGACAACTCAAATATTATCCCATCAAAAATGGACTTAAACATTATTTTCGAAGATGATGCTTTACTAATACTAAATAAACCAGCCGGCTTTCCTATCCACCCTTCTACTCTACACTATGAAGACAGTATATCAAATGGTGTCAAATATTATTTTGATACCATAAATCTTCACAAAAAAATCAGACCAGTAAATCGTTTAGACAAAGATACCTCAGGAATAGTTATTTTTGCCAAAAACGAATATATTCAAGAATGTCTATCAAAACAAATGAAAACAAATACTTTTATTAAAGAATATATAGCAATCTGTGAAGGTGAATTCCAAGAAAATTCCGGAACTATTAATGCCCCTATTGCCAGAAAACCAAATAGTATTATAGAAAGATGTGTAGATAATTTAGGTGATACTGCTATTACTCATTATGATGTTATAAAAAGAAACTCTAATTCATCCATAATTCACATTATTCTAGAAACCGGAAGAACACACCAAATCCGTGTCCATATGGCCTATATTGGTCATCCTATAATTGGAGATACTTTATATGGTCATCCATCTTCTTTGATTAACAGACAAGCTTTGCACAGTTATAAAGTAACATTTATACACCCTATATCAAATAAAAAAATACAGCTTATTGCTCCTTTATATGATGATATGAAAAAAATTATTTTTTAAATTTTAAAGCATTGGTAATACCAATGCTTTTAAATAAAATTCATTTTTTTCACTATCTCATATAAAAATTGAGTTCCATTTAAAATTGTATCTATATCAACACAAAAATTTTCACTATGTTGTGGATAATATTGTTCATCTGTACATCCTATAAACACAAAAGTTCCTGGTCTTTCTTCAAGAAAATATGCCATATCATCTGAACACATTGTACTATAATCAGTTATTATATCTTTTTTTTCAATTATATTATAAGCAATTTCTTTTATGATTTCAGTAATTTCTTTATTATTTATTACTGCTGGATAACTATCTTCTTTAAAATTTACTTTTGCTATTCCATTCATACTTTTTGCTATATTAGATGATATTTCATTTATTCTTAATTTTACATAATCTCTTATTTCATTGTTATATGTTCTACAAATTCCCTTCATCTCAACTTTTTCTGGAATTAGATTATTACTATTTCCACCATGAATTGATGTAATTGCAATTGTTGCTACTTCTTTAGGATTTATATTTCTACCAACTATTGCCTGTAAATTTGTTGTAATTAAACTAGCTATATAAATTGGGTCTACACATTTTTCTGGTAATGCTCCATGACCACCTTTTCCATATACTGTAATATTAAATGGATCAGTTGATGCCATAACTGCTCCTGATTTTATTCCAAAAGTTCCTTTTTTTAGTTCACTCCAAACATGAACACCAAATACATAATCAACTTTAGGATTTTCTAAAATTCCCATATTTATCATCATTTTTGAACCACCTGTTGTTTCTTCTGCAGGTTCAAATACTAATTTAATTGTTCCTTTTAATTTATGTTTATTTTCTATAATTAATTTAGCTAACCCAAGTAAAATTGTCATATGTGCATCATGTCCACATGTATGTTTCATTCTTCCATTATTATCCATTTCTAATGCATCTAATTCACTTCTAAATAACACACATGGACCTTCTTGAACTCCACTAATTTCAGCCAATATACCTGTAGTTCCTATATTATCTTTTACAATATATCCCATCTGTTTTAATCTTTTTGTAATATATTTACATGTTTCAAATTCTTCATTACCTTTTTCTGGATGATTCCATAGAAAATCTTTATCTTCTTTAATTTGATTTTCTAGTTTTTTTACACATTCTTCAATTTTCATTTTTTTGCCTTTCTTATATACAAAATTCTTCTGATAAATCTCTTTGCATTACATTATTACTTATTTTTATTTTTAATATGGTATTATTAATTCCATAAAAATTCATATTTTCAAATCCTTTTATAACACTTTGAATATCATTATTTGTAGCCATAAATGTTTTATATAAATTATTTTCCTTTTTTAATAATTCTTTAACATTGAATTTGCAAAATCTGTGTTCAGATAAGAAATGTTGCAAAAACAAATTTAATGTTTTAAAAGATACATCTCCTTGTAGATATTTTATAGATATTATTCTACTCATTTTTCCATCTATATTTAATGGATGTGCAAAAAATTGTTCTTCAGAATATATTATTTCTACAATAGGTTTATTTTCTATATAATATTTCATGCTTTTATTTATACTGTCTTTTTTATAATCTTCAAATTTTAAATTATCTACTTTTTGAACTTCTCCTAAAAAAGTCATTTCACCAGTTACATTTTCATATCCTAATTTCTTATATAAGTTATATGCTGCTTTTGTACCTTCTAATGTTAAAAGTGCCTTTGGTTGAAGGCATTCTTTTATTTTTAGTATATTTTTATTTAATTTTTCATGTACTTTAATTGCCAGTTCCATTCCTCTATATTGTGGATCTGTCCATACAGCACATAAATAAGGAATTTTTTTTTCCTCTCCAAAATTGATTAAATTGTAACATGCTATAGATACTAATTTATTATCTTTAAATGCACCTACAGCAATAATTTTATTTTCCTTAAATAAATGTTCTAAAACATTTTTATATTTATATATATATTCATTTGTTGCACCATTACCATTTTCATTTTCCTGTTCTTTTCTAGCATTTGCCATTATATCAATATCATGTTCTGTTAATATTCTAATATAAAAATCAGTTTGCATTTAATTCCTCATCTTTCATATATTAGTTAAATTTTTTATTTAACAAAAAAATCCATAGGTGTTATTTTAGCTGAATTATCTTGAAAATGCCACCATTCGCTTTTTAATGGAGAAAATTCGTTTTTCTTCATTATTTTTGCAAGTTTATTTGAGTTTTCATTATTATATTCTATTACTGAATAAACACTTAAATTATGCATATTTGTTTGCATTTTTAATTCTTCATTATTTTTTAAATCAACTAATGTCATATCTATTGCTACCCCATAATTATGTGAAGAATAATTTTCAGCTAAAAACCATTTTTGACTATATTCAAATCCATTAATTTCTTTATTTAAAAATTCACTATATTTATCTGCTATTTTTAAAGTTTTCTCATATAAATATTTTGTTATTGTATATGGTCTATATGTATCATAAATTTTTATTGTTAAACCTTGTTTCAAAAAATCATTTTCTGCTCTAAACAACTTTTCTGCAGTTCTATACATTAATGGCACTTTTATTTTAGTACTATTATTCATTTCAGGATATAATATCATTCCAGTTACTTCTGGTATATTATTTCCATTAATATTATATAATGCTGATTTGGCATTAGAAATTGAGTATATAACTTCTTTTTGCATTATATCTGATAAATTAATTAATAAATATTTTTTGTTAATTTTAAAAATTTTTTCTTCTCCAAAATTAATTATTGCATATTTGTATGAAATATCTTTTATTATTTTACCTTCAGAATATTTGTTTAAATTTACATATTGGTTTGTATTATATAACCTACATTTTATATCAGTAACAAGCCAAACACTTGCATTTTTACATTCAAAATATTTATGCCTATAATGTATTTTCCTCATAATTTTCACATCCTATCAAAAAAGCTTATATCAAAATTTACTATTTTTATTGAAATACTTGTTGCATACAAGTATAAACCTTTTTAGGCCATGTTGTTGTATTACAATAACATTGACCTACACCTGTAATTGTAGCCCCATGATAAAGACTAGCACCTGGTGTTAGATATTTTTGTCCTAATAATTTTATCATTGCTTCAAAACCTGCTTCATCTGATGCATATGAAATTAATTTTCCATGACTCATTAAACTTGAGTAATTATGTGTATTTTGATGTTGTGATGCTGAACACCAACCTGATTCTATTCCACATATACCTAAAACAAAAATTTCATTAACACTATACTTTTTACAACATTCCCAAATCCAGCCTGCATTTTTTTCTAGTATTCCTGTTTTGTCATATTTCATATTTTGAACTAGATATATGAAATCTTCTTTTGATAATCCTGTTGTTTTAGATACATCCATATCAAAGCTTATTTTTACATCTTCTATTTTTGTATATTGTATGATTTCTTGATAATCTTGTTCTTCTGTTTCTTGTAATTTTATATGTATTTCTTCATCTTCTACTATTTCATCTTGTCTTTCTACTCCTGAACGACTAGATATTGTTTCATTATCATATAGTGATTCAGTTCTTAATTCTTGTATGTTTTGTGTATTTATTAATTGAGCCTCATTATTTTCTTGTGCCAAATTTTGGCTATTTTGACTTGCATTTTCTATGTATTCATCATTTAATTGATTACTACTTTTTGCTATTTGATGTATACTTGATTTTCTTACTTCTTCCATTATTACTGTATTTGATATAATTCCTGTTGTTATAATTATTAATAAAATAGTTATTATAGTCATCATAATTGATATCAATTTTTTATTTTTCATAATACACTTCCTTTTTTACTTTTTATAGCAGTCAAATTATACCATAATTGTGTAAAAAAGTCAAAAATTTTTGACATAATTCGTCATTTTTTATGTTAACTTTATATCATACAATATAACTAAATTTTCAATGTACTTCAAATCTTAGCAAATTATAATATTTGATAATTTTTTATCTTAAACTAATATGTATACAATCTGCTGAAATACCAATCTCTCTACAAACTATATTTTGAATTTTAGCAATATCTGCATCTAACAATTTTTCTGCTTTTACTATTACACTAGTACTATTATCATTTACAAAAATAACCACATCTTCAAATCCTAGATTTTTTATTAAATTTTCAGCAATCATAATTGAATTTTTTTGATTATTTATATTTGTAATTTCTTGTGTTGACATACTTTTTTGTTCTGATGAAACATTACTATTTTCTGCTAAATTTTGATAAGTTTCTAACATCTGAGAATACATCTTATCTCTTTCTAACTTAGATGCTACAAAATAATCTGTTTCATAAGTAGTTGCAGAAGTTGTTTTTGTTGATGAAGAATTTGAATTTGTTGTTTTGTTATCTGTTGATGTACTACTTGCTGGTGTTTTATTTGATGTATTTTCTGAATTATTATTTATACCACTTTCTTCTGTTTCTATTGTATTTGTTTTATTTTTTTGTGTATCAGTTTGTGCATTATTACTATTATTACTATTATTGCTATTATTACTATTATCACTATTTGAAGAATTTTGTGCTATTTCAGTACTAGTACTTTCTCCACTTTCATTATTTTCATTTTCAACAATATCACTACTATTTACTAATTTTGCATCACCAATATTTGCCATTGTTTCAGAATCCATCAAAGCTCCTGTCTCAATTGTATTAGTAATATTTGATGTATAACTCATATACCCAACAGTAATTAACATTAATGCTAATACTGAAATAATTATTTGATTTCTTTTTAAAATTTTCATATACACTTATTCTCCCTTCATTTCAAAAACTTGAATTTTATGTGTAGGTAACCCTGTTGCAGCTTCTACAGCTTGTATAATATTTGTTTTGACTATTTCATTATTAATACCTTTTGCTAAAACTACAGCACCTTTTATTTCAGGTGTTATAATACTACTTGTAACTATACTTCTTTGTCCATTATTTTCTTCATATACAACTTCCTTTTTACTAGAATTTTCATTTATTGTTCTAATTCCGACCCTGATTATCTTCTTCTTGTGTAACACTTTGCTGGCTATCTTCATTATACATAGGGATTACTTTATTTGTTTCTTCATATGTTATTAATACCTGAGCATCTTCAATACCTTCTAAATTTTTTAATATATTTTCAAGCTGTTTTTCTAAACTATTTTCATTAACAATATTATTAGTTTCAGATATTGGTTGTTCTGCTAAAATTTGTGATTTTTGTTCATTGTGTTCATTATTTTTTTCACCATTCCATATATAATTAATAAATATTATAGTTGCAATAAGAATTATTACAAAAACAACTAAATTTTCTATTGACCTTTTACTCCCTTTATTTTCAACTTTTGCTAATAATTTTTCCTTTAAGTCTTTCAATTGACATCCCTCCTTTTTAAGATGTTATTTATTTAAAAATTTAAAATGATGCCATTTGACCATAATTTTAAAAATTTAATTAACTATAATATCACTTTCATTAACTTCATAAACACTACTTAAATATTCTTTTAATTTTCTTTTTTCACTTTCACTAATAATAGATACTTCTTCTTGTTTTTCATCTTTACTACTACCTCCTAAATTAATTTTTACATTTTCTATATTTTCAACTATAGTTGTAGCATTTTGCATATTATTATCTTTATTAGCTTTTTCATTTTTAGCTGTAATTCTAAGTTCTATTTTATTTAAAGTATATTCCTCATTATTTGAAATTCCTAAATTAATCTCACCTACATCATATCCCTTCTGACTTATCTTAGATTTAATATCAATCTTCAAATTTTCTTCATACATTTTTTTTATAGATTCATCATTATTAAAACTTGAACTAGAAACTTGTATAGAATCATCTGTAGATTCTTCTATATATGAATCAAAATCAATAAAACTATTATTACCTTTAAACTTACTTACAACAGGTGAAATAATGCTAAACAATACAAAAATTCCTACAATAACTTTTACATATTTACCATTTCCATTACTTGGTAATAACATTTCAATTATTGTGGCAATAATAACTGCAACTATAACTCCTTGTGCCCAACTACTAATAAAACTCATTTTCTTTAAATCACCTCCACCTATTTTTTACATATACAATTGATTTTAGAAAAAGAAATACTAAAGAAATAATTTTTATGTAGTAGTAAAATTATTCTTCTAAACCATTGATCCACTATTAGAAATTTTGACAATTAAAGTTACCCCAATAATTAACATTACTGAAACACCACATAATATAGCTAATAACAACTTAAAAGTATCACCCATATTACCTAATAACTTAATTATTTTTCCATCAGCAATTGGCTGACACAGTGCTGCACCTAAATGATAAGTGGCCATTAAAACAACCAATTTTAAAATAGGAGATATACAAATACCAATTATAATTATTACTCCAACAATACCTAAAGCATTTTTTAAAATAATACTACATCCCATAACAGTATCAACTGCATCACCTAAAATCTTGCCAACAACTGGGATGAAATTTGAAACTGCTGCCTTTGTGGTTTTTGCAGTTACAGCATCAATACTACTGCTTAAACTTCCTTCTAATGAAGTAATTCCAACAAATAATGTTAGTACTACTCCTAATACCCATACAGTACTTGATTTAAAAAATTTAGCTAATCTATCTATTTGAAATTTATCTGATATTTGTGAAATAATACCTAAAGCTGTTGATATAAGTGCTATTGGAATTACTACATTTACTATAAGATTTCCTATTAATGTAATCATAAATAATATAATTGGTTGAAGCATTCCTGCTGATGTTATACTTCCAGTTGTTATCATTAGGGTTATTAAAATTGGAATAAGTAAATTTATAAATGATACTAAATTTTGTATTGATTCTTTTACCATAGAAATTATATCTGAAAAATTTGTCATAACTAATGCTACTATTAATATGTATTGAATATAATATGCAACCTGTGCAACACTTTTGTTTTCTAATCCATCACTTATACTTTTTAAGATTCCGTGAACTACTATAATTATAATTATGCTTCCTAAAATTACTGCTGAATTCATAACTTCTTTGCCTAATAAACTCCATAATAATCTCATTAATTTTACATTATCAATATCACCTTCTATAGCACTTGATAATAAATTATTTAAATCTATATCAGGCATTGAATTTTTAGTATAATTCTCCGCTTCTTTTATAAAATCTGGTATATTTAGATTTTCTCTTTGTTCATTAATTATTTCATTTGTGTTATTTGTGGTGTTTGTGTTAGCTGCAATACTTGTATTACCTAAATAGTTTATATAATTAAATGGATTTATGAAAATCATAATTTCCAAAAAAATTGAAATAATTAAAATTTTTTTCATAATTTTCACCTTTTAGCATAATATGAATATTTACAATTATGCATTTTGCATAGTTTGTATATTATCTTTATATGCAATTATGGTAGTACCTTAATAACTGTTTCTAATAAACTTGAAATAATTGGTACAGATACAGCAACAATCATTATTTTTCCACCTATGTCTATTTTATTTGCAATAGCACTTTCCCCACAATCCTTACAAATACTTACTGCAAATTCTGTTAAAATAGCTATTCCTGTTATTTTAATAAGCAAAGTAATAAATGTTGTATTAATTGCTGTTTTATTTGCTAAATTATTTAATAAATTAATTACATTAAAAAGCTTATCAAATACTAACATTAAAATTAAAATACTTGCTGCTAATGATACATATACTGCAAATTCAGGCTTGTACTGTTTTATAATAATTATTATTACTAGTGAAATTAAACCTATTCCCACTATTTTTATAATATCCATTTTAAATTTCCTCCTTTGTATTTTATATTGTCCATTTAAAATTCTTCATTTGTATAATTAATTTTTATGATATGTATTTAAAAATAGTTTTATAAATTAAACATAGTTTTCACTGTATTAAATAATGTACTAATTTCTTTTATAACCATAGTTAATACTATTACTAATCCAGCTAAAGTAGTCATCATAGCTTGATCTTCACGTCCTGCTTTTACTAAAACCTGGTGTAGTACTGCAACTAAAATTCCAATTCCAGCAATTTTAAATAATAAATCAATATCCATTTTTTATTATCAATCCTTTCGATTTAATTTATATACACTATTTATTTTTATGCTTTTTATTTTATATAAGAACAATTACTATTATTAATCCTACTATAGCACCTAATTTTTGATACATTTTTTCATTTTTACTTTTATCTTCTGTTGCTTCATTTATTTGTTTTTCTAAAAATACACTTACTAATTTTATTTGACTAACTTGTCCTTCTATATCTGTTTTTCCTAATAACTTTCCTAAAGATTTTAGACAATTTATATCTTCTGGTTTTAAATTTTCACAATTATTTTCTAGTGATTTTTCCCAAGCTTCACCTGCTAACATATTTTTTTCTTTCATATTTTTTACTGTATCTGAAAATATTTTTCCAGTTACATTTTTTATTTTTTCTGATATTTCATTAAAAATTTCTGGGATTGTTTCAAAAGAGAAACTAATTTTTACTTCAAATATATTTAATGCATTTCTTAAATCTTTTAGAATTTTAACTCTATTTGAATATTTTTTGGAAATTAATATTCCTATAATTGTACTTGTACAAAATATAAATATCAATAAAATTGATTTAAGCACATACATAGTCTTCACCTCTTATTGTATAGTATATTCTTGTACTTATAGTTTTAGAACTAAATTATTTTATAAATTGCTATATTTAAAATCATCATTATAAATATAAAATATTAAAATTTTAAATTACTTTTTTTATACTTCCTTTTTTTTGAGAATCTAGAAAAATAATTTTCTCGAAAATTCCTAAATTAATTAATTTATTTATTTCTGGATTTAATCTTAAATCTTGAAAATTACTTCCATGTGCAGTAAAAATTCCCTTTACTCCAGAACAAATAGCATAATTTATAACTTCTGCATCTTCCTTATTTCCAATTTCATCAGCTACAATAACCTGTGGTGCAAGAGACCTTACAGCCATTCGTATTCCTATAGTTTTTGGCACATTATCTAATACATCTGCACGAATTCCTATATCATTTTGAGGAACACCTCTGTGCATTGCTGCTATTTCTCCTCTTTCATCTATTACAGAAACATTTATTCCTTTAAAATTTATTTCTGGTATACCATTACTAATTTTATTTACAATATCTCTTATCATAGTTGTTTTTCCTGCTCCTGGTGGTGATACAATTAAAGTATTAAATACTGAATTTTTTTGAATATCTATAATATATTGTAAAAGTGGCATACTACAATTTTTTATTTCCTTTGCTATTCTTATATTTAAAGAATATAAATTAGTAATATTTGAAACCTTTCCTTCTTTTATTACAACACTTCCACTTATACCTACTCTATGTCCACCTGGAACTGTTATAAAACCTCCACATATTTGGGTTTGATATGTATATATAGAATTACTACAAAAACTTTGAAATATATTTAATATTTCCTCTTGATTAACTTGATATTTTAATAATATTTCACTTAACCCAATTTGTACAATAATAGGCTTATTTACTCTAATTCTAATTTCTTCCACTTTTTCTAGATTAACATGCTCTATAGCTTGTACTAAATTTTCTGGGAAATTTTTTAGAATAGTTATTTTTAATATTTCTGATTTAGTCATTACTTTACACCTCTATATATTTTTCTTTAGATTTTTTGTAATTATTATATTATATATTATGCTTTTAATTTTAGTTTAGAACCTTATTTTTATATAGTTTTTTATTTTATTTTATAATTTTATAACTTTTTACATAATTTTTTTACATAAATTTTAAAAAACACTTGCATTATTTCATATAATGTGCTATAATTTATTTATTGCGATACATTATGTATCGTGTCAGCAAATTCCCTTATATTAACACTAGTATTTTAGTGTAACAAGGAGGTGAATTTAGATGGAAAAACATCTGAAAGAGGCTATCCAGAAGCACATCCGTGATTGCAAAGCAGCTGTTGACGAGGCAGTCTTCTATGCATCATTTGATGTAAGGCATCGGATAGAGGAACTCGAGCTCGCAAAAAAAATGGAACAAGATCCTTCTCTGTTCTTCGAGCATCAGAGAGTTGCTTACCTCAATTCATCCATCTAAAACAAAGAACCGTCGGCTAACGCCGACGGTTCTTTGTTTTTTATTGTTCATCCCAATTATGATATACATTTGTAACATCATCCAAATCATCTAACATATCTAAAAATCTTTGCATTTTTGCTACTCCATTTTCATCAAGTGATGTATATGTAGTTGGAACCATTTGAACTTCTGCTTCTAAAAATTCTAGACCTTGTTCTTCTAGTTTTTCACGAACTGTAGAAAAATCTTCTGGTGCTGTTGTTATTTCATATACTTCATCTTCTGCAGAAAAGTCTTCTGCTCCACTATCTAGTGCTAACATCATTAAATCATCTTCTGATAATGAAGTTGTAGTTTTATCTATTACTATTACACCTTTTTTATTAAACATATATGATACACAACCTGATGTTCCTAAATTTCCACCTGATTTATCAAATGCATGACGTACATCTGCAGCTGTTCTGTTTTTGTTATCTGTGCTTCCCTCTACTATAACTGCTACACCATTTGGACCATATCCTTCATATGTAACTTCTTCATAATTTGCTGTATTTCCAGCTCCTGATGCTTTTTTTATTGCATTATTTATTGTATCATTTGGCATATTTGCTGCTTTACATTTTGCTATAACATCTTTTAATTTGGAATTTCCTGATGGATCTGGTCCACCTTGTTTTACTGCTACTAATAATTCTCTTCCTAATTTTGTAAATACTTTACCTCTTGCCGCATCTGCTTTTCCCTTTTTGGCTTGGATATTGTGCCATTTTGAATGTCCTGACAAATTTCATCTCCTCCTTTAATCTTTTTCCTTTATTTTCAGGCGTTTTCACCTTTTTTATAACGGTTTTAGCTGTTTTTTGACTTTTGGGAACTTTGTTGATTTTAGTGGGTTTTCGAGGATGTGTGTTGAAACGATTGCTCCCAAATTGTGCTAAAAATTGTGCTAAAACTTTATGTTAATCATGTTTTGCATAATCAACTCCATAAAAAAAGATAATCAATTTCAATTATCTTTTTTATTATAGCACACGATTTTTATTTTGAATAGAGTTTTTGAGTAAAATCTTCAAGTCTTTTCTTTCCCAAATCTTGCACTTTTCTTATGTTTTTCTTTTTTGCTTCCTCAAGAGTTAGTTTTAACATTTGAGTAGCATATCCTTTTTTTCTTTCAGATGGTCTTACACCATAGCCTATATGTCCCCATGTATTAAGTCCTTCAACACGGGAGTTTGACACTTTTAAAATAAAAAATTCTTTGAAAGCATTATGAATGCTTATTTTTTTTGTCAAATTTTTCAT
>CANPWE010000046.1 GCA_947581895.1 uncultured Clostridia bacterium
TAATGTTGTTTTACCAGAAGATTCTGGCCCAAATACTTCTATAATTCATCCTCTAGGTATACCTCCTATACCTAAAGCAACATCTAAACTTAATGCACCTGTTGGTATAGCTTCAACATTCATTGCTGTAAAATCTCCTAATTTCATAACAGAACCTTTACCAAATTGTTTTTCTATTTGTCCTAAAGCCACCTCTAATGCTTTTTTCTTTTCTGCATTTTCCATAATAATCTCTCCTTTATATAAACATTTGTTTGCATCACTTATTATAATATAACATTATACCTAATCATTTGTCAACAACTTTTTCAATTTTTTCGAAAGAATAATTCTAAAATAATCCAATTCTAATTTTTATTTAATATATTATTCTCTATTCCAACTTTCAAAATTCCTAAACACTCCAAAATTTGTAGGCTCATAATTTCCAACAACATTCTGATTAATAAGCAAGAAATTTTTATTTCTATATAAACTTATATATGCACAATCATCTTTAGTAATATCAATCAAAGTTTTATACTTTTCTTCTAAAACTTTTTGATCAGTAATATTTTTTACATCATTAATTATTGCTTTAACTTCCTCATTATTATAATTAGAAATATTATTTTCTCCATAAAAATAAGTAAGATCTGGACTATATCCATTATATACACCAGTCAATAAAATTTGATAATTTTTGTTAATTAAATAATTGTTATATTGACTATCAGAAACCTTTCTTATAGTTACAGGAATTCCTATATTTTCTAACTGAGTTTTAATAATTTTAGCAACTTCACATCTTTGTGTATTACTTGAATTAACAGATATTGTTAAAGCTAAAATTCTACCTTTTTTTCTCCATCTATTATTAGTGTAAATCCAACCATCATTTGTTAATACTTCTTTGGCTTTTTCTGTATTATATCCAGAACTTGTAGAATTCATAGGATATACATAACTTCCATAATCTAAAACATATTCAGATGGATAATATTTATTGTTATATACTGTAGAAACAATATTATCTTTATCAATTGCAAAACTAATAGCTTGTCTTACACTTTTTTCCTTCATTAAAGAATCATTACAATTACAACTTAAAAAATCATATTCTCTTCCTCTATATTCTTTAACATTATATCCCATTGTACCAATATAATTTTCATACAATAAGCTAGAAGTACTCATAATATCTATATTTCCTATTTTAAAACTGTTGTAAACTTCTCCAATTTCAGAAAAAATATTTACATAGATAGTTTGAATATTTTTATTTATTTTATCTGGATCTCTATATTTTTCATTTTTATCCAGAATTATTTGATTATCTAATACAGATGATATTTTATATAATCCTGTTCCTATAGGATATTTTTGTGATGTAAAGAAATCTTCATCACCATAATAATGTTTACACATTATTGGGAAAATTAAATTATATTCAAAAAAATATGTTTCTTCATTTAAATTAAACTTAACTGTACTATCATCAATAACTTCAACACTAGAAATATTTTTTACATTTTCTGAATAAATATTTTCTACTGATTTTAATAAATCTACTGTAAATTTAACATCATCTGCAACTAAATTACTACCATCTGACCATTGGATAGAATTATTAATTTTTATAATATATGTTGTAGCTGAAGTTTTGGCATATTCTGTAGCAAGACATAAATTTAATTTATATCCAGAATCCAAACTAAGTAATGGCTCATATATCAATTGTTCAATATCTATAAGCTGTTTATTTTTAGTAACCAAAGGATTAATGGAATCAAAATTAGAAATTCCTAACCTTATATTATCCTGATATACAATATTTTTTGCAGATTGAATTTCACTTTCCTTGTTTTTACTATTTTTAAATTTCATATTAATTATTGCAAAAATAACAATTAAAATTACAAAAGCAATAAACACAAACTTAACATTTTTAAAATTCATACTAAAACCTTTCTTTCCACTCATAAAAGTTCTTTTTTTTTGTACTAAAACATACTTTTAGCCTTTTCATATAATATATTATTTTTACTTTATTTTCAATATTTCTGTTGAATTTTTTTAGATTTAACACTTTCAAAAAATAATTATAAAATACTAACTTTCATAAACTCCATTGTTAGTAAAAAAGAATATTAATATATTTTACTATATTAAACAAAAATTAAAATCAGATAACTTCCTTCAAAAATATAAAAAAACAAAAAGGACATGCTACTTAACATGCCCCCTATATTAGATAAACTATTATTTTCTAGATTCAATGATTAGTTTAATACCTGTTCTTTCTTCCCCCTCAACTTGAACCTCTGCAAATGCTGGTACACAAACTAAATCAACACCAGAAGGTGCAACAAACCCTCTTGCTATTGCTACTGCCTTAACTGCTTGATTTAAAGCTCCAGCTCCTATTGCTTGCATTTCTGCATAGTTATTTTCCTTTACCAATCCAGCTATTGCTCCTGCTACTGAATTTGGATTTGATTTTGATGAGATTTTTAAAACTTCCATTTTTTGCCTCCTATATTTTTAATTTTTTGTTTTCTCAACTACAATTATATTTATAATATAACATTAATAAAAAGTCTAGTAGTTTGCATGAAAAAATCAAAAAATCGTTCGCCACATTTATACATAATTTTCCAATTATCGCATATTTATTCTATCAATCTTCACTACTCGACAATTTTCGTCATTTATATCAAAAATACAGCCATTAAAAATACAATCTCCTTCAGCTAATTTATATCTTTCTGGTAAAGAAGTAACAAATCTTTTTATAGATGCTGTTGGCTCCATACCAATAACAGAATTTTTTGGACCAGTCATACCAATATCTGTAATATATGCTGTTCCATTTTCTAAAATATGTTCATCTGCTGTTTGCACATGTGTATGTGTTCCATATAAAGCTGTAATTTTTCCGTCTAAATATATACCCATAGCTATTTTTTCAGCTGTAGCCTCTGCATGGAAATCTATGATAATTATATCTGCTTTATCAGCTATTTCATTAACTAAATCATTTGCAACTGTAAATGGATTTTCAGATAATACATTCATATCTGTTCTTCCTATCAAATTAATAACCGCAATTTGTTTTCCTTTACATTCATATATTCCTAATCCTTTACCTACAACACCTTTAGAATAATTTGCAGGTCTTAATAATTTGGGATGGTCTATAAATGAAAAAATATCCTTTTTTCCCCAAGTATGATTTCCCATAGTTATTGCATTAACTTTTAAATTTAATAA
The DNA here is from genome assembly GCA_947581895.1 of uncultured Clostridia bacterium. Taxonomy (GTDB): domain Bacteria; phylum Bacillota; class Clostridia; order TANB77; family CAG-508; genus CAG-492. The sequence goes on from CANPWE010000046.1 coordinate 3,253, forward strand.
ATCCTCAAAAATTTTTGAAGTAATTCCCATTCCTCCAGCTGAATTTTCCGCATTTACTATTACAAAATCTATATTATTTTCTTGTTTAATTTGAGGTAACACTTGTTTTAATTTTTGTACCCCACTTTCTCCTACGATGTCTCCTACTGCTAATATTTTCAAAAGCAACACTCCTTTCCTATATTTCTTATATATAATAACACTTATTACTTAATTTTTCAAATAATTTAATTTTATTATACTAGAATTTTTAGATTCTTCTGTAGTTTTATAGAAATAAAAAACACAATTGAAATTAAATTTCAATTGTGTTTTTTATTATTTATTTCGCATATTCAACAGCTCTAAATTCTCTAATCATATTAACTTTAATTTGTCCTGGATATTCCATTTCATCTTCTATCTTTTTAGCTATATCTTTAGACATTAATACCATCTCATCATCTGAAACTTTGTCAGGTTTAACAATAACTCTAATTTCTCTACCAGCTTGTATTGCAAATGATTTGTCAACTCCTTCAAAAGAATCAGCTATCTCTTCTAAGTTTTGTAAACGTTTTATGTATGTTTCTAATGTTTCTCTTCTAGCTCCAGGTCTTGATGCTGAAATTGCATCTGCTGCTTGTACTAGTACTGCTTCCAATGTTTCAGGTTCCACATCTCCATGATGTGCTTCAACTGCATTTATTACTATTGGGTTTTCTTTATATTTCTTTAATATATCAACACCAATTTCAACATGAGTTCCTTCCATATCATGATCTAATGCTTTACCTATATCATGTAAAAGACCTGCACGTCTAGCAAGTTTTGGGTCTAATCCCATTTCCTCTGCCATTATTCTTGCTAAATTTGATACCTCTATACTATGATTTAAAACATTTTGTCCATAACTTGTTCTATAACGTAGTTTTCCTAACAATTTTACTATATCTGGATGAACTCCTATTACTCCAGACTCAAGAACAGCTCTTTCTCCTTCTTCTTTTATAATTGCAGCTATTTCTTCCTTGGCTTTTTCAACCATCTCTTCGATTTTAGCAGGGTGGATTCTACCATCATCAATTAATTTTTCTAGAGCAAGTTTTGCAACCTCTCTTCTTAATGGATCAAAACCTGAAATAATAACTGCTTCTGGTGTATCATCGATTATTAAATCAATTCCTGTTAATGTTTCTAATGTCTTAATATTACGACCTTCTCTACCTATAATTCTTCCTTTCATATCGTCATTTGGTAATGATACTATTGAAACTGTGGTTTCTGAAGTATGATCTGCAGCACATTTTTGTATTGCATAACTAATTATTTCTTTAGCACTTTTATCTGCTTTTTCCTTAGTTTCTTCTTCAAACTCTCTAATTATATTTGCTTTTTCTTTTGTCAGATCTTTTTCAACCTCTGATAATAAGAATTTTCTAGCATCTTCTACAGACATTCTTGAAATACGTTGTAGTTCTTCTTTTTGGGCATTTATTACAGTATTTAATTCATTATTTAATTCATTTGCTTTATTGTCTAATTCAGAATCTTTTTTTAGTAAATCTTGTTCTTTTTTTTCTAATTGAGATATTCTGTTTTCCAAATTTTCTTCTTTTTGCACTAAACGTCTTTCTTGTAATTGAACTTCGCCTCTTCTTTCTTTAATCTCTTGATCTAAATCTTGTCTTGCACTCATTATTTCTTCTTTGGCCCTAAATATTTCTTCTTTCTTTTTATTTTCAGCATCTTTAGTTGCTGCTTCGATAATTCTTTTTGCTTCATTTTCTGCACTTTCAATCTTAGATTCAGCAATTTTTTTTCTTAAGGCATAACCTACTAAGGTAAAAATTACTGCTGAGATAAGAAAAACGGCGATTACGATTATAGGATTTTCCATAATCTAACACCTCTTTCTATTTAATTTTCAATGTTCAGTTTAAATATATTTTATATTCATAATTTCATATATTTTTACTCACACTCCTATTTTATATGTATTATTGTAAACTGTCAAGAGTTTTTTATTAACCATAGACATTTTTTTTGTCATTTGTTATAATCATATTGGTGATTAAATATGAAAAATAAATATTCAATTGGTAACAAATTTCTTCTAATTTTTAGAATAGTCTTAATAATTATTATAATATGTTGTTTAATTTATATTTTATTATGGTATATTGATAACAAAAAAAATGCTAATATACTTGCTGAAGTAACAGATTCAGGTATTATAGATACCATTACAATTCAAATACCTGATGACACAGTTGATACAGCTGAAACAAAAGAAATTACTGCATATGAATTAGATTTTAATAAATTACTTTCAACAAATGATTCAACTGTTGGTTGGCTAACAGTTCCAAATACTTCTATAAATTATCCAGTTGTTCAAGCATCAGATAACTCTTTTTATTTAAGTCATTCATTTGATAAATCTAAAAATAGTGCTGGGTGGGTTTTTGCAGATTATAGAAATAAATTTGATAATACAGATAAAAATATAATAATTTATGGACATAATAGGAAAGACTCTAGTATGTTTGCCACTTTGAAAAATACTCAACAATCAAATTGGTATAATGATTCTAATAATAAATATATTACCTTTTCAACACCAACTGATACTCATGTTTATGAAATTTTTTCTGTTTATACTATAAAATCTGAAACATATTATTTAACAACAATTTTTGATAATGATGAAAATTATTTAGATTTTTTAAATACCTTAAAATCACGCAGTATACATGATTTTGGAACAACATTAGATACAAATGACCAAATTTTAACTTTATCTACTTGTGATAGTACTGGTAAATCTAGAGTTGTTGTTCATGCAAAAAAAATTACTTAAATTTATATTTTAAATTTATAGGAACATATATTTAATTTCCTAAAACTAAATATATGTTCCTATAAAAGTTTCAGTTCAAACACTTTATTCTTATTGCATTTTTATTAAAAAAGTCCATCATGTTGATCTTCTTCAAATTCCATATACTCTCTACCTGCTATTCTTTTTCTATTTCTTTCTTCTTCAACATTTTTTGAAATTAAATCTTTTACTTGAATAGGATTTTTTATATCTTTTATATCAAATTCTGGTGTTGATTTATCTGCAGAACAACAATGTATTGTTCCTACCTTAAAAATTCTTTGTAATAATGTACACTTAACACTTACATCCATTATTCTATATAAGCGTACTTCTTCTTGTGAAATTGATAAAATTCCTGTTTCTACTATCAATTTTTCATCTGTCATTTTATATTTTGTAAATGACAAAGGTAACCCAAAAATTGGTCTTTTTCTATCTTGCCAAATATAATTCTCTATAACTTTTTCTACACTTTTCATATGATTCTCTCCTTTTTTATTTTATACAAAATTTGCAGATTTTACCATTTATATTTTTTGTATAAATTTAATCTAATTTTATTATAATCTATATTTTCCAATTTAACAATAGTATATCTTTTTTTATTATGGAAAAAATATTTTTATAAAAATATTTAAGGAGGAATTTTTATGAAAAATTTTGTAAAAATTTTAATAATTTTTTCCTTTATATTATTTATCTGTTTTTTCCTATCTGGATGTGAAAATAATAAAGATTCAAATAATTTAGGAAATAATGTAGATATTTCTAAAACCAGTACAACTAGGAATGTATTAGATAATAATAATAATATAAATGAAAATCAGGATAATTCTAATAAAGTAGAAGATACTTCTAATAAAAAGGCTAAAGAAACTGAACTTTCTAGTTTTAGTACTCCTTTAAAATCAGGAGTAGCTGATCGTATAACAAATATAACATTAACATGTGGTAAAATAAATGAAAAAGTTTTAAAAAATGGAGAAACTTTTTCTTTCAATCAAATAGTAGGTCCATGTACTGCTGAAGAAGGGTATAAAAAAGCTGAAATATATGTAAATAAAAAAATAGAGTTTGCCTTAGGTGGTGGAAATTGTCAAGTTAGTACAACACTTTATAATGCAGCACTTGCAGTTCAACGGAATTAGTATTACAGAAAGACATGAACATGGTAGAGCAGTAGATTATATTAAAGATGGTAAAGATGCTACTGTTTCATATAATACATTAGATTTGAAATTTACTAATAATACTGGAAATGAAATAAAATTATATACTTGGTGTGATGATGTTAATGTTTATGCTAAAATTACTCAAATTACGTATGAATAAAAATACATTAAAAAACTCTTTAAAATCATGTTTTTAACTTTTAAATAAATTACGTCCTATTCATTTATTTTTTCATATTTATATTTAGACAAAAGTTAAAATTATATGATATATAAAGAGTTTTTATAATATATAACTTTTTATTTGAATTTTAATAAAATTTTTTATCTTAGCAAACAAAACCATTTTTCATAAATATAAGAGGCAACATTCATTAAACTTTCTTTCTTTACCTCTGATTCTGCTAAAATATCTATAGATTGTAATAACTTTCCATCTAAACTATATGTTACTGAACCTATTATTTGTCCTTTTTCAACAGGTGCAGATAAATTTTGTTCCATTTGAATATTTTGAACTACATTATTTTCATTTCCTTTTTTCAATAAAACTCCACAATTTTTATTTAATATAGCATTAACATTTTTTTCTACACCTTTTTCTACTACAACATTTCCCACAATATCTCCTGATTTTGCAAATTGTTTAAATTCATAATTTTTAAAACCATAATCTAATAAAGTTTTAGCATCTTCAAATCTTTGATTACTAGTTGGTGCTTTCATTACTACTGCAATTAATGATAAATCATCTCTAGTGGCACTTGCAGATAAATTATATAAAGCAAGTGAAGTTGAACCTGTTTTTAAACCTGTTGCTCCTTTATAATTTCGTATTAATTTATTTGTATTTACTAATTCAGATTTTCCATCTCGTAAAGAATCCATGTAAATTGTAGTATAATTTGTTATATTAGGATGATTTACTAATATTTCCTTAGACATTAATGAAATATCATAACTTGAAGTAACATGACCATCTTCATCAATTCCATGACAGTTTTTAAAACATGTATCATTCATTCCAAGTTCAGTTGCCTTTTGATTCATTTTTTCAACAAAAGATTCCTCTGAACCTGCTATATATTCTGCCATAGCTACAGTACAATCATTTGCAGAAACAACACACATAGCTTTAATCATTTCATTTACAGTTAATTCTTCACGAGTATCTAACCAAATTTGTGAACCACCCATTGATGAAGCATTTTCACTACATGGTACTTTATCTTCAAGTGTTATTTGACCTGAATCTAAGGCCTCAAAAATTAGCAATAATGTCATAAGTTTTGTAACACTTGCTGGTCTTAATTTTTCATGTGAATTTTTTTCATATAACACTTGACCACTATTTTGTTCAATTAATATTGCAGATTCACATTCTAATTTTAATTCATTTTTAGCATTACTTTCTTTAGCAGTAGCTGCGAGTTCTTCTGATACATTTGCATTTGTTTCAACAGATTCAATGCTATTTGTTACTGACCATTCATAATTTTCTGCATTTGATACTATAGCAACTGAACATATTATGTATAATAATAAGGTTATTGCTGTTATTTTAGCAACATATTTATTTACTTTAAAAAGCATATATCATACCCCACTTTCGTTTTGTATAATATATGCTTTTATATTAATATTATTCTTGTATTAATGTTACATTTGGTTTCATATCTCCTGCTTCTTCTACTGAAAATATGACTTTAATAAAATTTTTACAATTTATTGCACTTAACTTATCATTAATGAGTTCTATTGGTCCATTTGTTACTATATACAAATCATATTGTTTTTATATAAGTATTTTAATATTTTCTTTATATTATAGCTAAAAACCATATTCTGCAAAACAAACATTGTTTTTATAATTACTAATCGCAGTTTCTATATATGGAATAACGTTTTGGGGAAATTTATCCAACTCATAAAAAGATAATTCATCACATTTATTTGGTTCCATTATTTTTACATCTCCAGAAAACTTATTAGCATAAAGAAAATAATCTATACTTTCATCACTAGATTTTCTATGCATTATTTCTACTATTTTTAAATCTTTTTCATCAATATTTATACCTGCCTCTTCAAAAGCTTCTCTTTTCATTGCAGAAACTATAGTTTCATTTCCATCAACATGTCCTGCAACAACACTATAATTTCCATCTTCATACCCAGTATTATATCTTCTTAATAGCAAGTATTTATTGTCTTGCTCAAGAATTAAATGTACTGATACTCTCATTTTAAATCTTTCCATTTTTCGCCCCCTAATGTAAAAATATTCTTACTATGAAATAGTATCATAATCCAATTTGAAAATCATATATCCCTGTTTCAAAATTTACAAAAAAAGAAATCTATTTCAATATGCTGTGAAATAAATTTCTTGTTTTCATAGGATTTTGATTTTCATATTATTTATAATTTTTCAATTTCTTCTTTGGTTAAATTTGTTATTTCTATAATATCTTCAGTAGATATACCTTTTTCTAACATTTTTTTTGCAATTTGGATTTTATTTTCTTTTTGACCTTCTTCTCGACCTTCTTCTTTACCACGATTATAAGCACCAGCCATAGCAGCTGCTTCATCCCTTATGGCCTTTTCTCTTAAATATGCCAATCTTTGTGCTTCTTCATCTGAATTTAAATACTCCAATTCTTCTTCCGCTTTCTGTACTAATTCATTATCCATACTCTTTATCTCCTCCAAATTTTCATTTATAAAAAATGTTAGCCATTGTTCTAATTTTGTTGATATCCTTTTACATTTTCTTTTGAACTTTGGTAACTGTATATAATGTAGCTCACATTTATCTGTTAACAACTTATTTTCATAATCTCTTTTTAATCTTGATATGTCATGAAATGGTCCATCATCATCAAATAAATCAAAATTCAATATCCATATTCCTATTGTCTTTGGAATTTCTATATAATCTTGACCTTCTTGTAAACTGTCATGATATACTCCTGCATGATAAAATACAGATCTATCTATTGTATTTTTAAAATCTTTTACCTGAACTTCAATATTTACCTTTATTCCATTATTCAATGTTGCTAATATATCCATTATACCTAATTTATCTTTTATTAATTGTCTTTCAACTGGTACTTGTTTATTTACTTCTAATTTTTTTATTTTTATCTCTGGTAATATTGCTTCTAATAAATCACGTAATAAATCAGTATTTTTGTTAACTCCAAAAATACGCCCAAACATGTAGTCATTCGTTGGTTTATATGTACTCATTTATCGCCTCCTATTCTAGCATATTTAACTTATTAGTTCAATAGTTTTTTTGAAAATTTCTGTGTTTGATTTCTTACTCGTAATAACTTAAGTTGTAATTTTACACATTTAGAATTAAACTATAGACATTTTGAATTTAAATAATTCGAAAATAATTTGAAAATCAAATTCCCATGTTCTTGTTATTTAATCATCTTTTTGTTCATTAGTCAATATGTACATAAAAAAATTTTCCTTATTTGTAGTTGTAAATTCTTCTGATACATTAGCATTTGTCTCAATACTTTCCAAACTATTAGTTACTGACCATTCATAATTTTCTGCATTTGACACTATAACAACTGAACATATTATGTATAACAATAAGGTCATTGCTGTTATTTTAACAACATATTTATTTAACTTAAAAAGCATATATCATACCCCACTTTCGTTTTGTATAATATATGCTTTTATATTAATATTATTCTTATTGATTAATTCCTTAAATCTAACTATTATTCTGATACCATTCTGCAAATTTTTCCAAGGCAGAATAAGAGCCATCAATTTTTCTTCTGTTTTCTCTTTCTGTAGAATCCATCTCTGCTAATGTCATTTCAAATCCATTAGGTTTGAATATATACCACAAATCAGACCATTTTTCATCTCTATCAATACCTTTTATTTCTTTTGATAAATTTCCGTGGATGCTTACCATAAAAATAATGAATTTCTTTTCCATCATAATATGCCAAACATTCATTAAAAGCACATTTTCGATTTTCCTTATCTTCCATTAATTTTAAAATCCCTGAAATTCCTATTGTTTCTAGAGAAAAATTTACAAATGCTCTTGGAAATCCATTTAATTCATCAATCCTAAAATCAGTATCCATAGCCATACATGGCTTGTTTACTATTTCAAAAGCTTGTTTTACTTTTGCAGTTGCAATTTCTTTTATATCATCACTCCTTGGTTCATCTAATTCATAATTAAATGTACCAATTTTCAAGTTTTCAAAATATTTTTCTGCGGATTTTGCTTTTCCTCTATTATGTGTTACAAAAATAATTTCATTTTCCATCTTATCTCCTCCAATTTACTGAATTGTTAAAACTATAGATATTATAGATTTTTTATCAATTAAAAAAATAATTTAATACTTATTTATATCTGCAGATATTAATATAGTTATTACTATATTTTTCAATTTTATTTTAACACATAAACAAGAAGTATTTTTGTCTATTTTATTTTTTTATTTCAAAATTTTCATATTTTTCATCTAAAATTTCATATTTTTTTATATCATTTAACTTAAATAATCTTATTGCATTCTTTTTTTCACAAAAAGATGCAACATACCACTCATCCAAATAGTAAAACATTTCTGCCGGATGAATAACTCTCTCACTTAGTCCTGATTCATTTGAAAAATACTTTATATTTACCTTATTTCTTCCATTAATAGCCTTTCTCATATTTATGTATACATTCTTCAAGTCAAATTTACCGGTTTCTATAATTTTATTAATTTTTTTTGAATTATCCTTGATAACATTTTTTTCATAACTATTAAATATCTTTCTAATTATTTCTTTAAAATCTTTATTTTTATCAAAATATCCTTCCATTTCTTTTAATTTCATTAATTCCTGACTTGTTAATCCAACATCTATATTATTTAATTCTTCATTTAAAAAATATCCACCATATATACCTCTTTTAGAATCTATATATATTCCTGCCTGTTCTAACTCATTTTTATATTGTTTAATCATTCTGGGTGAAACTTCAATTTGTTCGGCTATATCTTTCATATTATGTATTTTTCCATCTTTTAAAACATTTACCATATTCAGCATATTCGCAACTTTACTCATATAATTTACGATATATTTAGATATATCTTCTCCTTTCTTTATTATGTGCGACAAGAGACAGGGGTTTTGTCTGAGACAAAAACCCCGTCCCAATACCAACAACTTAAGAAAAAAAAGTAAAAATCATAAAATATATATGATTTTTACTTT
>CANPWE010000047.1 GCA_947581895.1 uncultured Clostridia bacterium
TTCGTAAAGTTATCTACTTTACGAAAAGAATTTAGGTGATGAAAATGCCAGATAATGATGAAAAAAAAGGTTATTACACCACAACATACAAAATAAGGTTATATACAAATAATTTAGAATACCTAAAATTAACAAATCAAATATACAACGAAATAGTGCATAAATATTATGATTTATTATTTGACAATATGGAACTACTTAAATTATCAAATCAGAATTGTTTAAGAGAGTTAGAAAAGTTAACAATCATAGGAAAAACAGGAGAAAAACCAAAAAATTACTTTGAACAAAATGCACCACTATATTTAAGAAGAGCTGCAATAAATAATGCTATAGGACAGGTAAGAGCATATTTGGGACTTTTAGAAAAATCAAAAAATAATCCAAATGTGAACACACCAAGTAGAACAACTGAATTTAATTGCTCAATGCTTTTTTATAAGGGAATGTATAAAGATTTGGAAAATGGAAAAGTAAAGTTTAAATTATTTAATGGTGAAAAATGGAAGTGGTTTGATGCCAAATTTAAAGATTGGAATATACCAAAAGAAGATGAAATTCTATCACCAACAATAGTAATAAAAAAAGACTATGTTATGGTTCACATACCAGTAAAAAAGATAGTAAATGATGTAACACCAATAAAAATTAGAATGAAAAATGAAAATATAAGGGTATGTGGAATTGCTTTTTCTAATAGTGATAAGTTTGCTATATGTGTAGTGTTAGATGATAAAGGAAAATTTATAAAATCATTATTTGTTTCAGGTGGAGATGAATACAGAAATAGAACTCACCAGATTATAGGGAAAATAAAAAAACATAAGAAAAAAGATTGGCATTATGCAGAAAAAGACCATAAGAATTATTGGATAAAACTACATAGGATTAGTGAATATTATGCTCATAATGTTAGTAGAGAGATTGTAAATTTTTGTACAGAAAATAAAGTACAAGTAATATCTGTAGCTGATTTAAAAGATTTAAGTACAAAGTTTGGAAAAAAGGTTGGAAAATATAGTCCAATTTACTTAAGAAAAAAAATAATAGAATACATGAAATATAAAGCTTTTAAAGAAAGCATCATTGTAACAACAGTACGTTCAAATTATACAGCAAATAGATGTTACAAATGTAGAGGAAAAATAAAGAGAAATGGATTAGTTTCAATTTGTGAAAATGGACATAAGGCAGACTATTTTTTTAATTCAGCAATGAACATAGGAATAATGTGTTTGAAAAAGTTTGGAAAAAATGTTGATAATTAAGAATTTTATAAATCCTACATAGAAATATGGAGGTAAATATGTAAATTATATGTTTATATATTTGTGTTGAGTATCGCAGATTTATGCTGAAAATGTATAAATGAAGAAATAAAAATATTCAGAGTTTCCGAATTTCTTATTAAATTTAAGGATAGTTTAAATATGAATAAAAGATAAATTAAGAAAAAATAAAAGAAAATTAAAAAATAAAAAAAATTAAAAAAATTAAAAAAATAAAAAATATTAAAAGAAAAATTAAAGTACATATTTAGAAAAATAATAAATTTAAAATTATAATAAAATATTCATTTATGGAGGGAGTAAAAAATGAATGTGGACCTATATGCAGAAGGAGAAAAAACAGTTTCATTAGTAGTAATAAATAACAAACTAAAAACAAAAGAAAAAATAGAAGGGTGTATTAAAAGAATTATAGACATTATTGGAGGTATATGTGGTTTGGCATTAATTATTCCTATAATGATTGGTATATATATAGCTCAAAAGGTATCAAAAGATAAAGGTTCAATTTTTTATAAACAAGTAAGAATTGGAAAAGATGGGAAAAAATTTGAAATATATAAATTTAGAACTATGGTTACAGGAGCAGATGAAAAATTACAAAAGTATTTAGAAGAAAATGAAGATGCAAGAAAAGAGTTTAAATTATATAGAAAATTAAGAGATGATCCTAGAATAACAAAGTTAGGATATTTTTTAAGGAAAACAAGTATTGATGAAATACCACAATTCATCAATGTATTAAAGGGAGATATGAGTTTGGTTGGACCTAGACCATATTTGGTAAGAGAAAAAGAAGATATGGGTTTATATTACAACCATATAATAAAATGCAAACCAGGAATTACTGGTCTTTGGCAAGTAAATGGCAGGAGTGAAACAACTTTTAATGAAAGAGTGCAAATAGATATGTTTTATGTACATAGATATAGTTTGAAAATGGATTTAAAAATTTTAATACAAACTATAAAAAAAGTTATAGTAAGAGAAGGTGCACTTTAAAAAATAATAAAAATACATGAAAAATGGAGTTGAACAATGGAAGAAGAAAATAGACCAATACGAGTTGCACAAATAATGGGTAAAATGGTTGGTGGTGGTGTAGAAGCATTTGTTATGAATTATTATAGAAATATAGATAAATCAAAAATTCAATTTGATTTTATTGTTGATGAAGATTCAACAGATATTCCTAAAGAAGAAATTGAATCTCTTGGAGGACGAGTAATAGTAATACCACCATATCAACATATATTTAAATATGTAAGAAAATTAACTAAAGTATTAAGAGAGAATAAGTATAAAATTGTACATTCACAATTAAATACATTAAGTATTTTTCCATTATATTGTGCATATAGAGCTAAAGTACACATAAGAATAGCTCATTCTCATTCTACAACTAATAAAATTGAATGGAAAAAGAATTTAGTAAAAAATTTGCTAAAACCATTTGCTAAAATATTTGCAACAGATTATTGGGCTTGTAGTGAGCATGCAGGAAGATGGCTTTTTGGAAATAAGGAATTTGATAAAGGAAATGTTTATATAGTTAATAATGCAATAGACATAGAAAAATTTAAATATAATAAAGAAGTAAGGGAAGTTAAAAGAAAAGAATTAAATATAAATAATGATACATTGGTAATTGGAAATATAGGGCGATTTGTTAAACAAAAAAATCAAGAATTTTTGGTAGATATATTTAATGAAGTATATAAAAAAAATGCTAATTCAATATTATTATTGGTAGGTCAAGGACCATTACAAGATACAATTAAGGAAAAAGTAAAAGTATATGGATTAGAAAAAAATGTAAAATTTCTAGGACAGAGAACAGATATAAATTATTTATACCAAGTTTTTGATATTTTTGTTTTACCATCAATATATGAAGGTTTGGGGATTGTTCTAATTGAAGCACAGGTATCAGGACTATATTGTATTGCTTCAAGTCAAGTTCCAAGGGTTTCTAAAGTAACAGATAATATAGAATTTTTAGATTTAGAAAATAATCCAGATCAATGGGCACAAGAAATTTTGAAAAAATCACTAATATTAAAAAGAGAAAATCATATAAACGATGTTGCACAATCAGGATATGATATAAAAAATCAATGCAAAAAATTAGAAGATAAATATATAGAATTAGTTGGTAAAATATAATGAGGATGTGAAATTTAGTGAAAGAAGAAAAAAATAATTTTTTATTTAAGTTATTGTGTATGACTATATTTTTTAATATATGGTTTCCAAAGGCAGGTATAAAGTTAGCAGGTTTACCATTAACTATTGGAAATATTGTGTTTGCTGTAACATTTGGCTTTTGGATAATTAAATTTATAAAAGATAGAAAAATAAAAATAGTACCAATACATCTTCTTGTGATTTTTTGCTTTTTATATATTGTATTGAAATATTTAATAATATATGCAAATGGATTATTTAAAACAAATAGTATAAGTTATGTAATAACCTTAATTATATATCCATTAATTTTATTTATTACATATGATATTGTTGATAGCAAGGAAAAAATGAGAAAAATAATAAAAATAATATATTATGGTTTTTTCTTTTTGTGTTTTTATTCATTATTACAATATTTTGTAGGAATAGAGAATTGTGATATCCCTGGATTAACTGTTAATTTAACAGATTATAGAGAAATGGGAGAATTATGGTATATGCAAAAGAGTAATGGTCTAGATACAACTAATGCAAAAATAGTAAGTACTTATCAGAATGGAAATTTATTTGGAATAGGTATTATTTTAATATATCCAATAGTATATGGTTATTTAAAAAATAGGGAATCAAATAAACTATTAATTATTTCAATAATACTATTTTTAGTATGTGTTTTTTTGTCCCTATCAAGAGCATGTTGGTTGGGAGCAGTATTGTTTATATTCTTTGGAATTATATTAGAAAAAGAAAAAAACAAAGGTTCTTTTATGAGAAAAGTAGTTATTATGGCTTTATGTATAATTTCTATATTTGTTGTATTTAATTATGTTCCATCTATTGCAAATCGTTTTTTTAACACAGATAAATCTGAATGGATTAGTATGAGTGGAAGAACTGAAGGTTTACTAAATGTATTAAATTCAATTACTAGGTCAGGTACTATTATTGGAATAATTATAGGACCATATGGAGTAAGTTATTATTCTGGTTTAGCTTATGAAATGTTTCCATTAGCTATATTTGTTCAGTTAGGAATAATTGGTATGATTTTTATATATGGAATTTTTATAAAATGTATTATAGATATGAAATCAAAAAATTATATTAGTAAATCAGTAAAACTAGCACTTGAAATATGGTTAATAGTAGGAATTATTGAATGTGGATATTGGTTACCACCAACAGCATTAAACATATTTTTTATTATAGGTTTAGGATATGCATCAAAAAGAATAGAAAGAGAGGATGAAAACAATGAAATTAGCAATAATAACTTCAGGCTTTCTACCAATTCCAGCGACTAAAGGAGGGGCTGTAGAGAATCTAATTGAAAATTTCATGAAAGAAAATGAAAAATATAATGATTTTGAAATAACAATTTTTTCTGAATATGATGAAACAGCAAAAGAAGCTATAAAAAGTTACAAAAATAGTAATGTAATATTTATAAAATCAAATTTTATAGCAGATAAAATTGATAAGTTAATATTTTTTGTTGCAAAAAATATTTTGAAAAAAAAGAATAGCCATAGTTATAGGTTTATACTTAAAAGATTATTTTTCTTAAACAAAGTGAGTAAATATTTGAAAAAATTAAACTTTGATAAGATTTTATTAGAAAATCATCCAACACAATATTTAGCATTGAAATGGAGAAAAAACTATATAAAGTATGATGGGAAGTATTATTATCATTGTCATAATGAATTACCAAGTACATATGGATGTAAAGAAATAATGGAAAAAACTAGAAGTTTTATTTGTGTAAGTAAATTTAGAAAAGATACAATAAGTGAATATTTAAAATTTAAAAATACTAGATTTACAGTAGTAAAAAATGGTATTGATACTTTATCTATTAAAAAAAGCATTAGTAATAAAGAAAAAGAAGAAATAAAAAAATCATTAGGAATAAGAAATGATGATAAAATTTTAATTTATACAGGAAGAATTGTTGAAGGTAAAGGAGTAAAAGAATTAATTAGTGCATTAAAAAACGTTAAATTTGATAAATATAAATTGTTATTAGTAGGTTCATCAATAAATGCATTAAATGTAAAAAGTGCATATGAAGAGGAAACTATAAAATTAATAAATGAAATAAAAGATAAAGTTATATGCACAGGTTTTATTAGTTATAAAGAATTATATAAATATTATGGAATAGCTGATATAGCTATTTTACCATCAATTATAGATGATTCAGCACCTTTAACCATAATTGAATCATTAGTATGTGGATTGCCAATAATAACTACAAATTCAGGAGGGATACCTGAATATGTAAATAATAAATGTGCAATTATTTTAAATAGAGATAAAGATATAGTTAAAAATTTAACAAAAAGTATAGAAATGCTTTGTGTAGATGAAAAAAAATGTGAAGAAATGAGTAAAGAAAGTTATAAAATATCTGAAAACTTAACAATGGAAGAATATTATAAAAATTTAACAAAAGAATTGTTAAAACCAGATGATATACATGGAGGAAATAAAAATGGAAAAAATATCAGTTATAGTTCCAATATATAAAGTAGAAAAATATTTAGTAACATGTGTGGAATCAATAATAAAACAAGATTATAGTAATTTAGAAATTATACTTGTAGATGATGGTTCTCCAGATAGATGTCCACAGATATGTGATGATTTTATGAAAAAAGATAATAGAATTAAGGTAATACATAAAGAAAATGGGGGATTAGCTGATGCTAGAAATGTAGGAATTAAATATGCAACTGGAGAATATATAGCTTTTGTTGATAGTGATGATTTTGTAATGGAAAATTTTATATCATCAATGTATGAAAATTTAAAAAAGTATAAAGTAGATATAGCATGTTGTGGATTTTACAAATATTATAATGAATTAAATATTATAGATAATAATTTTGTAGGTATAGAACAAAAATATTCTTGTAATGAAGCATTAAAATACTTGAATATAATTGGCTATTTTGGGTATGGATCTTGGAATAAGTTATATAAAAAACAATTATTTAAAGATATAGAATTTCCTAAAAATAAAAAGTCAGAAGATGTGTTTGTTATGCATAAAATAATATTTAATGCTAAAAATGGTATATATTATTCCTCAATTCCTAAATATTATTATAGGCAGAGAGAAGGCAGTATTACATGTTCTAATGATATAAATATGGATGTACTAGATGCTATAGAAGAAAATTATAGATTTTATAAAGAAAATAAAATTGACATGGCAATTCCATATATAGTTCAATATTTAGCTTTTGTTTATATAGGTGTATACAATACTATAATGTGTAGAAAAAATGATAAAAATAAGATGAAAGAGTTAAGAGATAGAGTATTATTATTAAAACCAAATATTATATATGATGAATTATCCAGAAGTAGAAAAATACAGCTCTATTTGTTTTTGCATAGTAAAAGGCTGTATAATCTAATATTTAAGATGTTTGATAGAAAAAGAAAACAAAATTATAAAAAACATACAAATAATAAGTTTATGCTGAAGGATTTTGTTATAAAAAGAATTAGATATAAAATACAACATTATAATCCAGATAAATACTGGAAATATAGGAATAGAGTTATTAATAAAGAAAAAAATAAATTAATTAGATTTTATTATTTATATAAAATAAAAAGAATGGATGCTTTTAATAATTCTTCTTTAGGAACAAATTTTGATAAAAGTGCTACTTTTAGTGATATTCCATGCTTTCCACATGGCTTAAATGGAATAATAATTTCACAATTTTCTCAAATAGGAAAAGATAATATAATTTATCATCAAGTTACTGTTGGTTCAAAAGATGATAAAACAGCACCAAAAATAGGTGATAATGTTACTATTTATCCAGGTGCTAAAATAATTGGAGATATAAAAATAGGCAATAATTGTATTATAGGAGCTGGTGCAGTGGTAGTATCAGATATACCAGATAGTTGTATAGTAGCTGGAGTACCTGCAAAGATAATAAAAAAGATTGAAGAGGTGTAAATAATATGAAAAATATATTAAAAGAGATGTATAGTTTTTTATTATATGGATATAAATCAACATCAGCAAAGTATTATAAATATTTAAAAAAAAAGGGAATAACCTTAGGTAATAATGTAAAGTTCTACAGTCCATGGACTATAAGTATTGATACACAAAGACCATGGATGATTGAAATAGGAAATGATGTTCATATTACAGCTGGAGTAAAGATATTACAACATGGATATGATTGGGCAGTAATACAGAAGAAATATGGAGAAGTTTTAGGAAGTTGTGGTAAAGTAAAAATTGGAAACAATGTGTTCATAGGAACAAATTGTACTATTCTAAAAAATGTTGAAATTGGAGATAATGTTATTATTGGAGCAAATTCATTAGTAAATAAAAATTGTATAGAAGAAGGAATTTATGCAGGAAATCCAGTTAGATATATTATGTCATTAGATGATTATTATAAAAAAAGAAAGGATAAACAATTGGTAGAAGCAAAAGAATTGGTTACACAATATTATAAAAAATACAATAAATATCCCAATAAAGAATTATTAAGAGAATTCTTTTGGTTATTTGAAAAGAGAGATAGAGAATTATGTACGGTATTTAAAGATGTAATAAATCTTGAAAATAATTATAGTAATTCTATGGATATGTATTTAAAAACAAAACCAGTATTTAATGGATATGAAAAATTTTTAGAATATTGCCAAAAAGGAGTTGATATGTTTGAAGAAAAATGATGATAAAATAGATTTTGTTATAGCATGGGTAGATGGTAATGATAAGGAATGGCAAGTAGAAAAAGAAAAATATAGTTCATCTAAGAAAACTGTTGCCAACTCTTATGTTAGGTATAGAGATTGGGATCAATTAAGATACTGGTTTAGAGGTGTAGAGAAATTTGCACCATGGGTAAATAAAATTTTTTTTGTGACTTGTGGTCAAAAACCAGAATGGTTAGATGAAAATAATTCTAAATTAGTATTAGTAAATCACAGAGATTATATTGATAAAAAGTTTTTGCCTACGTTTTCAGCAAATCCAATTGAATTAAATTTTAATAAGATTAAAGAATTAAGTGAACAATTTGTATATTTTAATGATGATATGTTTATCATTAATAAAGTAAAAAAAGAAGATTTTTTTAAAAAAGGTCTTCCATGTGACGATTTTAAAGAAATTCCATTATTTACATATGGAAATGGGGATGTATTTCCATATATTTTAATGAATGACATGGAATTAGTAAATAAGTATTTTGATAAACAAGTTGTTATGAAAAAACATTGGAAAAAACTTTTAAACTATAGATATGGGTTAATGAATAATCTAAAAACTATTCTTATGATGCCATATAATAAATTTTCTTCTGTTGAAGTAAATCATATACCTTCGTCTTTTTTAAAATCTGTTTTAGATGAAGTATGGAAAAAGGAAGAAGATTTACTTAATCAGGTATCTGCAAATAAGTTTAGAACTAAAGCAGATGTTAATCAATATATTTTTAAATATTGGCAATTTTTTAGTGGAAAATTTTTTCCAAGAACAAGTAAATTTGGAAGAAATTTTCCAGTAGGAAATAATAATGAGGAATTCATAAAAGCAATAAAAGGAAAAAAGTATAAAACAGTATGTTTAAATGATTCAGAATTTGTAGATAATTTTGAAAAGGTAAAATCTGAAATAAATAAAGCTTTTGAAGAAAAATTGCCTGAAAAATGTTCTTTTGAAAAATAATTGTGGAGGTTTAATATGGTATAGATGATGGTTCTCCAGATAGATGTCTTCAGATATGTGATATAAAGAATATTTTAATTAAAGTAAATTCACAGGAAATTATGTAAATTCATTATAAAATGTTAACAATAAAAATTTAGATAAAGAGGGATAAAAATGAATGAAAAATCTATTAAAAAAAATTATATATACAATATGATCTATCAAATTTTAATAATTATTTTACCAATTATTACTACACCTTATTTATCACGTATATTAGGTGCTGATGGAGTTGGAACTTATGGATATACATTATCAGTAATGACATATTTTATACTCTTTGGTTCATTTGGGATTACAATATATGGACAAAGAGAAATTGCATACATACAGAATGATAAAGAAGAAAGAAGTAAAATCTTTTATGAATTATTAATTTTAAGATTTATAACATTATTTATTTCTATGGCAATATTTTATGTAACCTTTTGCCAAAAACGGTAAATATTCTGTATATTATAGAATTTTATTACTGGAAATGTTTGCTTTTGTTTTTGATATAGGATGGTTATATCAAGGATTGGAAGAATTTAAAAAAATAGCAATAAGAAATGTTATTGTAAAAGTACTATCCATAATACTAATATTTATTTTTGTAAAAGGACCAGAAGATCTTACACAATACTTTTTAATAAGTGTATTGGGTGCATTTATTGGAAGTTTAACTTTATGGTTAAATATCAAAAATTATATAAAAAGTATAAATATAAAGAAATTGAATATACGCAGGAATATAAAACCAGTTTTAGCATTATTTATACCACAAATAGCTGTACAAGTTTATACAGTTCTTGATAAAACGATGTTAGGAAGTATATTAAATGATATGAATGAGGTAGGATATTATGAACAATCTCAAAAAATAGTAAAAATATTAATGACAATAATTACTTCTTTATCAACTGTAATGATACCACGAATAGCAAAGTATTATGCTGAAAATAATAGAGAAAAAGTTAAAAGCTATATGGCAAAAACATTTAACTATATATTGTTTTTGTCAGTTCCAATGATATTTGGAATAATAGTTGTATCAAATAATTTCGTCCCATTTTTTTTTCGGAGAGGGATATGAAAAAGTGCCAGGAATAATGAGTATGATGAGTTTGATTATTTTAGCAATTAGTTTTAGTGGATCAATAGGTAATCAACTTTTAGTAGCTGCAAAGAGGCAAAAAGAATATACTATTTCTGTATTTGTAGGTGCTACAATTAATGTTGTATTAAATTTAATTTTAATTACAAATTTAAAATCATTTGGAGCAACGATAGCAACTGTAATTGCAGAATTTAGTGTAACAGCCATACAATTTTATTTTGTACGAAAAGACATTAATATAAAAGATACAATATTAATGTCAAAGAATTATATTATTTCTGGGTTAGGGATGTTTATTGTGTGTAAATTAATAGATTATGGTATAGCAAATAATATAGTTGCATTAATTTGCCAAATTCTTATAGGTTGTTTGACATACATGGGAATATTGTATATTTTAAAAGATAATTTTTTTAAATACATATTAGAAATAGTAAAAAATAAGTTAAAGATATAATTAAATATAAGGTGTGGAATTTTAAATGAAGAAACAAAGAAAATACTACAATAAACTTATAAATAAAAAGAAATCCTTTAGTTAAACTTTAGGATTTTTTTTGTTATAATATTTTATATTTTAATACATCTAAATAAATAGTTCTTAAATAAAAAACATGAGGTGAAATGAAATAATGAAAATAATTAAAAAAATAAAAATAAAAGAATCAACATCTCTAAATGAAGTGGCTTATGAATGGTTATTATATAAAAAAATATCAGTTAAAAATTCAACATATTATAGATATAAATATATAATTGAAAAATACATACTTTCATATTTTAAAAATACGAATATTTATCAATTACAAAAATGTAATTTTAATACATATATTAATTCTTTATCAGAAAAAATTTCAGCAAAAACAACAAAAGATATAATATCAATATTTAAGTCAATTCTAAAATATGTGCAAAGAAAATATGGAATTGATTATATGTTGGATTTAATGTGTATTCCAAAATATGAACAAAATGAAATAAAAGTTTTAAACAATAAAGAAAAAGAAAAACTAGAAAAGTATTGTCTAGAAAGTAAAGATTTAAGAAATATAGGAATTGCAATATGTTTAAATACTGGTATGAGAATAGGAGAAATATGTGCATTAACTTGGAAGGATATAAATTTACAAAATAAAGTTTTTATTATAAATAAGTCTTTACAAAGGGTATATAAAGGTAAAAAAGATACATTAGTACAAATTAATACACCTAAAAGTAGAAAATCCATTAGAAAAATTCCTATATCAAAAAAAATATTGAACATATTAGAAGTGGTAAAAAAAGAAAATGAATTTACACAAGAAGAATTTTTTTTAACAGGTAGTAAAGAAAATTATATAGAACCACGAAATTATCAATATCAATTTAAAAAATGCTTAAAAAAATGTGGAATTTCAAATTATAAATTCCATATATTAAGACATACTTTTGCTACAAATTGTATTAATATTGGAATGGATATTAAATCATTAAGTGAACTTTTAGGACATTCAAATGTAAATATTACTTTAGATAAGTATGTGCATTCTTCATATGATATTCAAAAGAAGTTTTTAGAAAGATTATAAATAAAGGCTATTTTTTAGATGTATTAAAGTAAAGTTTTTTTGGAAATTTTCGTCAAGTAAAAAAGTAAATGCAATTCTGTAAAGTAATTGCAAGTTGTAATAGATATAGCAATTTAAAAAGCAATATTTAACATCTAAATATTTCTTTTTTTGCTTTTTCAGTGTAAAATTAATATATATTCCAAAGAAAATTTGCATGACTAATAAGCAAAATCGCATTA
>CANPWE010000048.1 GCA_947581895.1 uncultured Clostridia bacterium
TGTCAACAGCCATACTTATCTTGGATTTTTTGACTGCCTCCTGCAAAAGCATTACATAACTATTGAATTTGACGGCTCACTGCAAAACTATTAAACAGTAAAAAAAAAATTATCAGTATAATCTTTCTTACAAATGTAAATACTACCTTTATAAATCATATGTGTTTTATCCTCACAATAAAATAACACAAACACAAAAAAGAAAATAAAAGAAAGGAAGTATATTTATATGATGATGATTCCCAGAAAAAGAAATGACTTTGATTTATTTGATGTAATGTTTAAAGATGACCCATTTTTCAGAAGAGAAACAGAAAAAATTATGAAAACAGATATTAAAGAAACTGCAGATAAATATTTACTTGAAATTGATTTACCTGGCTATAACAAAAATGATATTAAAATTGATATTGATGATGGATATTTAAATATTCAAGCAAAAACAGACCTAGAAAATAAAGATGAAGAAGATGGTAAATTTGTACGAAAAGAAAGATACTATGGAGAATGTTCAAGAAGTTTTTATATTGGTAAAAATGTTACTGAAGAAGAAATCAAAGCATCTTTTAAAAATGGAACCTTAAAACTTGAAGTTCCTAAAAATGAAGAAAAAAAAGAACTACCTGAAAAAAAATATATTCAAATAACAGATTAAAATTTATAGAAGGTGTTAATTATATTAAAACACCTTCTTCTATTTATATTTATTATACTATATTTTATTAAAATACCATTTATATTTATTTAAAAAATACAAAAATTATTTACCATAATTTTCAATTTCATCTTTTATATTTTTAATAAATTCTTCAACATCTATTGCTCCTATATCTCCATCTTTTCTTGAACGTACCCCTACTGTATTTGATTGTACTTCTTTATCACCAATAATTAACATATAAGGAACTTTTTCAAGTTGAGCTTCACGTATTTTATATCCTATTTTCTCATTTCTATCATCTAAAACAACACGTATTTTATTTAATCTTAACTTATCTGCAACTTCTTTAGCATAATCATGTTGATTATCAGTAATAGGCATTACTTTAACTTGAACAGGTGATAACCATGTTGGGAAATTGCCTTTTGTTTCTTCTATTAAGAAAGATATAAATCTATCTGATGAACCAAGAATTGCTCTATGTATTACAACTGGTCTATGTTCTTGTCCATCTTCACCTACATATGTTAAATCAAATCTTTCTGGTAAAGCAAAATCTAATTGACATGTTGGAATTGTTATATCATGATTTAATGCTGTTTTTATTTGTATATCTATTTTTGGGCCATAAAATGCAGCTTCTCCCTCTGCTTCATAAAATTCTATATTTAATTCTTTTAAAATAGCTCTTAATTGACTTTCTGCTGTTTCCCACATTTCATCATTATCTATATATTTTTCTATATTATTTTTATCTCTTAAAGATAATCTATATTTAAATGCTGATTCTGGAAATCCAAAATCTTTTTGATAAACCTCAACAATTAATTTTAAAACATTTCCTACTTCTTCTTTTATTTGGTCAGGTCTTACAAAAAGATGAGCATCATTTTGACACATTTGGCGAACTCTTTCTAAACCACAAACTGCACCACTATTTTCATATCTAAAATCATGTGCAAGTTCTCCAATTTTAATTGGAAGATCTCTATATGAACGTAATTCACTTTTATAAATCAACATATGATGTGGACAATTCATTGGTCTTAAAACCATTTCTTCTTCTTCCATTTTCATTACAGGAAACATATCTTCTTTATAATGGTCCCAATGTCCACTTGTTTTATATAATTCTACATTTGCTAATGATGGTGTATATACATGTTCATATCCAAGAGCTAATTCTTTATCTTGAATATATCTTTCTAATGTTCTTCTTATTGTAGCACCTTTTGGTAAATACATTGGAAGTCCTGAACCTACTAATTTATGTGTCATAAATAATTTTAAATCTTTTCCTATTTTTCTATGGTCTCTTTGTTTTGCTTCTTCTAAAAATTGTAAATGTTCTTCTAATTGACTAGCTTTTGGGAAAGAAATAGCATAAATTCTTTGAAGCATTTTATTTTTTTCACTACCTCTCCAATAAGCACCTGAAGAACTTAAAATCTTTATTGATTTTATTTTTCCTGTACTCATTAAATGTGGTCCTGCACATAAATCTACAAATTCACCTTGTTTATAAAAACTGATTTCCTCTCCTTCTGCTAAATCATTTATTAATTCTTGCTTATATGGTTCATCTTTCATTAATTCTAATGCTTCATTTTTTGAAAGAGTAAATTTTTCAATTGGTAAATCTTCTTTAATTATTTTTTTCATTTCTTCTTCAATTTTTGCCTTATCATCATCTGTGAAAGGATTTTCTACATCAAAATCATAGTAAAATCCTTCATCAATTGCTGGTCCTATTGCTAATTTTGTATTTGGAAATAATCTTTTTACAGCTTGTGCCATTATATGTGATGTTGTATGCCAATATGCTTTTTTACCATCTATATCACTTTCAAAAGTCAATATTTCTAATTTACAATCTTCATTTATTATAGTTCTTAGATCTTTTACTTCTCCATTTATTTTTCCTGCAGTAGCAACTCTTGCTAATCCTTCACTTATATTTTTAGCAATTTCTAAAATGCTTAATCCTGACTCTACTTCTTTAATTGAGCCATCTTTTAATTCTATTTTTATCATAGAACTTCCTCCTTTTTTATTTAAGTTTTTAATTAAAGATTTTAAAACAATCTTTTTATAAATTCAATTTTTAAAATTTCAAAAACACTCCTATAAATGCATAGTGTTTTTGCATTTATAGGAGTGCTTAATTATTTATATAATTATAATAAACACGGTTCCATCCTAATTTTCACTTAATTTCTACTTTTAACGCAAGCTATACGTCTAGCTTTTTGGCTAGCAACAATGAGGTAGTTTTTCAAATATGCTCCTCTAGATTAGCTTTCAGCCTAATTTGACTAATCCTCTCTTAAGATAGCTTTTTATTTTACTTTGTCTCATTTTAGTCTTTCAATTACAATAATATTATACTCTTTTCCTTGAAAAAGTCAACTATTTTCATATTGATTTTTATACCAAATCATGTTATATTTTCATTTATTGTAATCATCTAAAAAATGATAGGTTTTTCCACCTTTTCTATATGAAATTAATGTATCTAAATTAACATTTTGTGTACTTCTCATTATATTCATATCTACATTTTTATATGTTTGCCTTAATTTTTTTATTAATGATTTCATTTCTTCTCTTTTTGAACCTATTTCACTATTATCATAATTTGTGTAATTTTCTGTAACTTTACATGCACATTGGATAAACTCTAAATTATTTTTTTGTCTCCAACTTATTATATCTGATTCCTTTACATAATATAATGGTCTTATTAATTCCATATTAGGATGAAATGTGCTATGTAATTTTGGCATCATTGTTTGCATTTGAGCTCCATATAACATTCCCATTAGTATAGTTTCTATTACATCATCAAAATGATGTCCTAATGCTATTTTATTACATCCTAATTCTTGTGCCTTATTATATAAATATCCTCTTCTCATTCGTGCACATACATAACATGGATGGTCATCTATATTTGCAACACAATCAAATATATTTGTTTCAAATATTGTTATTGGAATATTTAATAATTTTGCATTTGAAATTATTTTTTGCCTATTTATTTCATTATATCCTGGATCCATTACTAAAAATATAACCTCAAAATTCATTTTTCCATGTTTTTTTAATTCTTGAAAACATTTTGCCATAAGCATTGAATCTTTTCCACCAGACATACATACTGCAATTTTGTCTCCATCTTGTATCATATCAAACTCTTTTATACTTTTTATAAATTTTGTCCATATTTTTTTACGATAAGTTGTAATTATACTTCTTTCTATTTCTACATATCTTTCCAATTTTTTCAATCCTTTCCTTAATTACATAATTTTTTATAATAGTAATTGCCTAGAAAGACTATTTTAAAGTAGGATATGCACCATCTACTATATTCCAAATTTCGTTAGACCATCCAGAATATGTGCTAGCTTTTTTTAATTCATCTGTTGTTTTTGCCACACCACGTTCCAAATATTTAGGTTCAGTTAATCCAATTTGATTTTTATCATATAACCAAGTACCATTACTTCCAGTTATATCATTATCACAAGCTTCTCCTCCTACTTCAATTGAACCATATATTGCTCCAACGTTATCACCTTTTCCAGTTATTTTTCCAGTAAATAATACATTTTGCATTGTTAAAAGATTACTTTTAGAATCTTCATATTTTCCTATTATACCACCTGTACCTAATCCCGAACTGCTTGATGTTGTTATTGTTGCATTAGAATATAAATCTTTTAGTGTAATTTCACCATCAGGTGATGCTACAATACCTCCAATTATATATTCTGCTGATATTTTAGAATTAGTTACTGAACTTCTTGAAACCGTTCCTGAAGACATGGCTCCAATAATTCCTCCTACAGAACTTTTACCAGTAATTGAGGAATTATTAATTGATATGTTTTCAATTTTAGCTCTACTGCTACTACCAGCTAATGCACCAACATATGTACATGAATTTACATTTATATTTAAATTTTCAAATTTTAGATTACTTATATCACCAAATAATGCTCTTCCAAAAAAGCCTGAATACATATTATCAACAGAATCATTTATTGTTAAATTATAAATAGTATGATTATTTCCATTAAAATTACCGCCAAAAATTTTCAATAGGTATCCATTGTTCATTTTTTAAATCAATATCATTTATAAGATTAATTGTTTTTCCACTAAAATAATTGTTTGATTTTTGACTTAAATATGCAAAACCTTTTAATTGAGCTACAGTTGAAATATCATATGATGAAGCATTTGGATTATTGTCATACCAAGAAGTATCCATATCTTTCAAATTATATTTTCCATATATTGTAATATCATTGTATACAGGTTTATTAAAATCATATACTGTGGTATAGTCTTTATCTGTATACCAATTATCAAAATTTTTACCAACTACATTAATTGTACCAATATTTGGCACAGGTGAACCTTTTGGAATAGTAATACTTAATAATGTGTTTGATTCATTAACATAATTTACTGTAACATCAGGAACACCTTCCTCTTTAAAGAACATATATGTTGTTCCAGAAATTTCAGTTCTAGTAGATATATAGTGTGGTGTTTGTAATCCATCAGCATTTATTCCAAAACCTTTTGCAATTGCAAAACTTTTTCCCCCTAAAAATGCATCAGCAAGTGATGTAAATGTATCTATACCTACATAACGACTTTTTCCTTTTGTAGACCAATTTATTTTATCAGTACTAACTACATCCATACTATAACCAATTAATCCTAAATTTATTGATATTTTTCCACTTAATCCATTTTCACTTACAGAACTTGGCTTGATATCTATATAATTAGGATCTTCTGTTGCTTTAACATTTAGTGAAATTGGCATATTTGTTTTTAGTTTTAAAGAACCTATATCAAAACTACTTCCTTTTGGAAATTTAAGATAGAATGCATTATCACCCATAGAGATAGCTTCTTTATATGGTTTTCCACTACTATCTTTAACATCAAAAGATACTGATTCTATTCTTACTGATTCACTCCAAATAGCTGTTAAAGTTATATCTCCAGTTAATGTATATTCTTTAGTGTTTATTATTCCTGATTTATCTGTAGAAGTACTCCATCCTGCAAATCCATACCCACTTCTTGTAGGTTGTTTAAGTGTTATTGTTGGATTTTCCCATTTAGCATATAAATTAATTACTTCACCATTATTTTTATCTTCTTTTATAATATCTTCATTTTTATAAACAACTTCTCCATTTATATCAGTTGCCCATCCTAAAAATGTGTTATCACATTTTTCTGTTTCATTTTCTTGACCTGAATAATTGTAATTATATGTAATATTATATGATTTTGTAAAACTATTTGGTGTTAATTTAGTATTATCAAGGTAGTGAATTTCTTGTTCAGATGTATCATTTGTACCATTATTAGCATTAAATATTACTTTAACTTTTTTGTCTTCAACATATACAGCTTTAAGAGCTAAATTACCTGTTGTTCCTTTATTAATTGTACTATCTGCTAAAACAGTTCCATCACTTAAAATCCATTCTTTAAATCTATATCCTTCTTTTTGAGGATTATTTAGTTTAATACTTTCAGTTTCAATAGTATAATTTTCTGGATTTGGTGTTTCTAATACACCACCATCTAAATCATATGTAATATTATAAGTTGTTACACTCCATATTGCATATAAAGTTTTATCTCCAATTTCTACTAGATTTTTTACTTCAGCTTTATCTGCATATTTAACAGGACCTTTTTCAGATTCAGCCCAACCATTAAATACATAACCATTTTTTGTAAATTCATTTGCTTTTAAATTATTTGTTTGACCATATGTGAATTCTTGTTTTTCCATTTTGCCTTGTCCACCATTAGGATTAAATATAACATTATATTTGTTTATATCCCATTTAGCATGAAGAATTAAATCTCCTGCAGGCATTGTTGTATTAAAATCAAATGGTTTTTCATCTTCTAAATTAATATACCATCCTATAAATGTATATCCAGTATATGTTGGATTATTTGGTTTTGTTAATTGTCCTCCATATAAAACTTTTTGTTCAGTTGTTTCAGTAGTTCCACCATTTGCATCATAAGTAATTGTATATTCATTTAATTTTGCATTAGCTGTTAAAAATATGTCTTTAGTTCCCATTTTTATATTTAGTTCTGGATCTTGGTATTCAATTTCATTATCATTAATCCAATAATCAAAAGAGTAACCATCTAGTGGTTTTGCACTTATTAATATTTCTTCATCATAATAATATTCACCTGAACCTATTACTTCAGAAATACCTTCATTATGTTCTAATGTAATTTTATATTTATTTCTTGTGTAGAAATATTCTACAATTGTATTTCCAGTACCATCTATATTAACAGTTTTTGCTTCTGGAGAAGTAAATCCTTCATATTCTTTAACTTCTGGAGTTACAAATGTATTAGTAGTTCCTGTTTTTGTTTCTATTTCAGGTTCTGCATATGTTGTTCCATCAGTATTCATTTTATAATGCTTAATTGTGTATGCAGTATCTTCATTTGGTTTTGCATTTCCTGTTAAAGATATGTTTTTAGTTCCTATTTGTATTTTTAATTCATTTTCTTGGTATTTGATTTCATTATTATCATCATCAATCCAATAATCAAAAGAATAACCATCTAAAAGTTTAGCACTTATTAAAACTTCTTCTTCATAATAATGTTCACCTAAACCTATTACTTCAGAAATACCTTCATTATATGTTAATGTTACTGTGTATTTATTTCTAGTATAATAATATTCTACAACAGAACTTCCATCACCATTAATATTAATAGTTTGAACTTCAGGAGATGTAAATCCTTCATATTGTTTAACTTCTGGAGTTATAGATGTATTAATAGTTCCTGTTTTTGTTTCTATTTCAGGTTCTGCATATGTTGTTCCATCAATATTCATCTTATAATGTTTTATGGTATATTGTGTAGTATTATTTTCAACATCTGTATTTCCTGGGTTATATTCATTATTTGGGTTTTGTGTATCTCCATTTGGGTATTCTGGTGATTGTGGTTGATTTTCATTTCCAGTATTTTCATTTGAGTTTCCTGGTAGATTATTTGTATTTCCAGTGTTTGAATTTGAATTTCCTGGTAGCTTATTTGTATTTCCAGTATTTGAATTTGAATTTCCTGGTAGATTATTTGTATTTCCAGTATTTACATTTGAGTTTCCAGAAAATATATTTGAATTACTTGATGTACTACTAGAACTTCCATAAGAATTATTTGTATTATCTGTTTTTTCATTAATATCTTCTATATATGCATAAGTATTTTGTGGTATTGAATTAGTGTTTTTTTCATTATCATTATCATTGTCAAGGTCTTCATAATCGTCATGATCTTCATTACTATTTTCAACTTCTGAATCGGTGGTATTATCAGTAGTTGTTTCATCAGGCAATTTAGAATCATCAGCAATTTCACTAGTTGTACTAGTATTATTTTTTTCATCTGTTTTTGACCATTTAGCTATTAATTTAGTATCATTTATAATTGATGTATTAAAATCAAAAGAATTTGAATTCTTTAAATCAAGATACCAACCATCAAAAGTATATCCATCTTTTGTTGGCTCTTTTGGTTCAATTGCTTTTCCACCACTTTCAATTTTTTGATTAAACACAGTTGTACCACCATTGCTATCAAAAGTTACATTAAATGTAGTTGATTGTGTTGATATAAATAAACTTAGCATAACTGAACAAATAATTAAGGATAAAATACCTAGTATTGTAATTGATTTTTTATTCATTTTAATCTCCATTCTGTCGTTTTGTAATATAGTTGAAATAAATTTACGACTCTTTTTTTTTGACAACTAATGTTAAATCTTTTTAAATATTTTTATATTAAATAAAGTTAACATGTAATATTTTATCATAAAATTACCATTTTTTCAATCATAATACAAAATTTTTTATATATTATTCACTATAGTTAAGGTTCAAAAAAATTTTTCAAAATTTTTTCAAAAAACTGTTGACAAATTAAATTGAAATATATATAATAAAAAGCGTGTTAAGGATTTCATAAAAATGCAGGTGTCGTATAATGGCTATTACCTCAGCCTTCCAAGCTGATGACGAGGGTTCGATTCCCTCTACCTGCTCCATAATGAATTTTATAAATATTAATTATGTAAGTCGATTTAATCGGCTTATTTTTTCTTTTATAATAAATTATCTTTTTTATTTTGCCTTTAAATAATTTTATATTACCTGTATTAGTGCAAGAGCCTACTTATATTTTAGGATATATTATAGGTTTAGTTTGTATATCTGGTATGACTGTGTTTTTACATTATTTACCAGAGAGATCAACTTATGGAAATGAAATATTAGGAAAAATAAAAGGATTTAAGAATTTTATTGAAACTGCTGATGAAGATACATTAAGAGGTCTTGTAAACCAAGATCCAACATATTTTTATAAAATTCTACCTTATGCTTATGTTTTAGATATATCTTATGCATGTTTTAGAAATTTTGAAGATATTTATATACAAGCACCATCATGGTGTGATTATAATGCTCCATTTGATATTATAACATTTGAATCTTTCATAAATTCTACAATGACACTTGCACAAAGAGTTATGTCAAATAATCCAAATTCTTAATACACATTAATGTAATTCTTTGTAAGGTTTCATCTATTATTAAAATAAAATAAGTTGATTTTTAGTCAACTTATTTTATTTTTATCTTATATATGTTCTATATCATTATTAATTACTTGACTTATTTTTTTATCTCATTCCCATCTTATTTTTTACTTATCTCTCATAAAAATAATTACTTGATAAATTTGTTCCTGTATTAGAAATTTCTCCTACAATATGTTCCATACTTTTTCCTTTTTCATTTAATAATCTTAAATTTGTATTATATCTATCAAAATAATATTCCTTATCTTCTCCAACTGTTAAACTTAATAATGCATCTAATTTTACTAATTCATCATCAGAATTAATTATAGAATTAAAAAGTTTTAATTTTTCTTTTTGTTCTTCTGTTCTGTTAACTTCATCCAATGTTTGAATAATATAAATATCCTGAGCTGTTTTTATAATTCCTCCAAATAAATTTATATTTTTCACTATTACTTCTGGATCAACTGTACCATTTGCTAATCTAAATTCTATAGTATTTTTGGTAATATTATTAATATTATTAAAATTAATACCATAATAATTTTTTCTTAGAAATTTACATGAAGATTTTTTTCCTTCAGCCTGAATTTCTTGTAAATTTCTAGTAAATTTTTCTAAATCCTCTTCTGTTTCTAAATTAATATTTCCATCAGTTATAGCTTTTTTTATATTATTTGAAATTGCTGGAGCATAAAGATTAACTTTTTCTCTAGGAAGTTCTCCTGATTTATTACTAATTAAATACATAATTTTTTCTGTATTTGTCCATAAATCAATTAAATTTTTATAACTTTGAGTAGTAGTTAAATAATCAGCTCCAATATGAATATGTCCTCCACAATTTTTAGTAGAAATTTGCCCTGAAGCAATAAGTCTTTCACATACTTTATAAATATCTTTTGTTGATTTATTCCCATACAATATTGGTGAAGTTACTTCTACACCTTTATCTAAAGAAACATCATCTTTTGATTTCCAATCATTATATATGTCTTGCATATGTAATATTGTATATGAATTTTTACCTTCTGATTCAATCTCAATTCCTATAGTCATATTATCTGGAAGTGTTATTGGTTTAATATCTAAAATTGAAATATTATGTTGTTCTATGTAATTTTCTATAAGTTGTTCATCTTTACTAGAAAAAATCATAATAAATAATTCTTCATCAGTAAAATCATATAAATCTTTATTATTTATCCAATTTTTTATGATTTCTTCATCTTTAGTTAAACTTACCAAATTTGCTATTACATAATTACTAATATGATATTTTTGTGTATCTTGTAAGATTTTTTTGATATCTTCTTGTCCTAATATATGTAAAAATTCTATAATATTAATTTCTGTAAAATTATATTTTTCTCTTTCTTGTAATATTTTTAATATAATTTCTTGGTTACCTAAATTTTTTTCTATTAATGCTATTATCATTATATCTTCTGGTGAAAAATTATATTTTTCATAATTATTTAAATATTCTTCTAAATTTACAAATCCGACTTGCCATAGATATTAATCCATCAAGAGATACTTGTTGTTCATATTCTTTTCTATGTGTAATAAACCAATTTATATAGCTTATTTTATTCATTTTTCCAATTAATGATTCAACTTTATTATCTTTAATTAATTTATTATTAATACAATAAATTAAAGTTTCAAAATCTGCTATTTCCGCTACTTTTTCGATAAGAGCATTTTCTTCTTTTTTTAATATTGTATTATCTTTACAATACATAAAATAATTTTGAATATAATGTTTTATATTATTTTTATTTGAACTATAGTTAATAATAAAACCCCATAATTCGCCTTTAAATTTTCCATATATTTTAGCTTCTTTTCTTAAATATAAATTTAATTCTCTATTATTTTCTATTTCATTCATTAAAACTGAATAAAATTTATTTTTTACAAGCTCTTTTTCATTTTTATCCATGTTTTCATTAATATTTATATTATATAATTTCATTGCTATTTCTATAATTTTTTTCTCATCATTTATACATATAGCATTTAAAGCTGTATCTATATCTACTTTTGTAATCATTTTTCAACCTTCTTTCTTATACTTTTCACATAAAAAATTATTTCACAAAATTGTTTTTAGGTATTGTAATTTCCAAAAAAAATGGTATACTTAAAATATAGTAAACATTTTTATAAAAATTATTTACGCAGGTATAATTTAGTGGTAGAATGTCATGCTTCCGACCTGATAGCGCGGGTTCGATTCCCGCTACCTGCTCCAGATGAAAATATTTTAAATATGTTTTATTTATACTTTTATCCATATATTTTATAAAATATATTTAATAAAATTAAATAATTAAAATAAAAAAATTTTCTATAAGTATATATAAATACATACATCAGTCATCTCTTATTTATAATTATACCATTATTTTTTTTTATTTTCTACATATACTAATAAATTGTTACTATCTAATACTTCTCACACAACAAAATTTTGTAGAGTAGTCAAAAAATCCAAGATAAGTATGGCTGTTGACATATATTATTTTGAAAATGTGGCTT